>WGCP01000148.1 GCA_015493715.1 Desulfobulbaceae bacterium | reverse complement strand
CGTTTGTGTCCCCTGATCGACAATTGACGGAGACGACGAAAGAGCGTATAACCTTATTCACCATCATGCATAATTTTTCCATAATTTTCAATAGAACTTGGAGTAATCAGATAAATGAAAAAGAGTATTCCTGTGGACCAGGCCGTGGGTATGGTGCTGCCGCATGATATAACCGAGATAGTCAAAGACGAGGTCAAGGGCTGTGCCTTTAAGAAAGGCCATATTATCAGGACCGAAGATGTTGAACATCTCAGACGTCTCGGCAAGGAGCATATCTATGTTCTGGAGCTCAATGATACGGAGATTCATGAGAACGAGGCCGCCCGTCTTTTAGCGGCGGCGCTTGCCGGACCGGGAACTGAGTACAGCGACCGGGTTGAGGAGGGCAAGGTGGCCATCAGGGCGGCATGTGACGGTTTGTTGAAAATCAATAAGGAGTCATTGCTCAGTGTCAATCTGCTGGGCGATGTGATGTGCGCCACTTTGCAGACCAATACGCCGGTGAAAAAGGGCGAGCAGGTGGCGGCGAGTCGATTGATTCCCCTGGTCGGCAGCCGTGCCCTTGTTGATGAGGCGGTTGCCCTTGCCGGCATGGGAGAGCCGATCGTCCGTGTTCTGCCGTTGAAAAAGGTACGGGCCGGGTTGGTCATCACCGGTTCCGAAGTGTTTTATGGGCGCATTGAAGACAGATTTGAACAGGTGTTACGCGAGAAGTTAGCCGAACTTGGTTCAGAGGTGGCCATGGTCGGCTTTGCTCCGGATGATCCCGGCAAGATTGCCGCAGAAATCAAAAAATGTCTTGAGGCCGGTGCCGACCTTATTATCACTTCCGGCGGTATGTCTGTTGATCCCGACGATGTGACCCGCACGGGTATTAAAGAGGCCGGTGCCGAAGATACCGTGTATGGCACTCCTGTGCTGCCCGGCGCCATGTTTCTGGTCGGAAGGATTGGTAATATCCCCGTGCTGGGCCTTCCCGCCTGTGGAATGTTTCACAAGATTACCATTTTTGATCTGATTCTTCCCAGAATCCTGACCGGAGAGCGTATCGGTAGACGGGAACTGGCGGACATGGGGCATGGAGGGCTGTGTCGAAATTGTAAACAGTGTCGTTATCCGGTTTGTAACTTTGGGAAATAAGTTGTGTGGTCTGTTTATTGCAAAAGAATTAGCCTGTGAGACTTCGAAAATGGGGTACTCGTGACGACTTACGGCTATTTTATTTGCCGGAATCCAGGGAAACTGCTATCCTGTAAATAGGAGCATTAGCTTTAGGCCACTTTGAAAAATTGCCTTTTCACCCGATCTCTGCGTTACAGGAAAATGAAAAATTCTCACATATGACCAATATGCTGCGCTTTTTAATTTTGCTGTTCCTCGGAGTCTACGCTTACCTGACCTCGAACGAAAATTCTAATTTTTCAAGGCACCCTTTCTTCATGTGCCATGCTGCAGAATTTCGGGCAGGAGATGTATTATGTTGAAAACATTTTTGCATTTGATCATTATCGCCGGTCTGTTCTTTGGAAGTTCTGTCGTATCCCATGCCGGTGAACTGGATGCCGCCTTTGGCGTTGACGGGCGCGTTTCCCTTGAGATCGGCGCCTATGGTGATCGCGCCCAGACCGTTGTTATTCAAAAGGACGGAAAAATTCTCCTGGGTGGTTCTGCCGCCAATGATGAATCACTGGCCGTGTCCCTTCTTCGACTTCTTCCCGACGGCAGCCCCGATCCCGAATTTAACGGGGACGGTACGGTTCTCGCCGATATCAGCAGTGCTGATGATGAAATTCTGGCCCTTGCTCTGTCAGCTGATGGCGACATTGTTGCCGGCGGCTACACCGGCAACGGCAGTGATCGGGATTTTCTCCTGATGCGTTTTCATGCCGATGGCTCAATAGACACTGATTTCGGTGATCATGGTCGGGTCATTACCCCTGTCGGTAATAGTGATGATGAGATTACGGCCCTTGCCGTTGATAAAAACGGTGACATCTTGGCGGCAGGCAATGCCGCCGGGACCAAAGGCCGTGTCGTTGTTCTCGGTCGATATCTGCAGGATGGTCGTCTTGATACCGATTTCGGAGACCAGGGAATGAGTCTGACCGGGGTCGGCGTCGATGCCCTGGCCCAGGGCATGGTGCTTGATAAGGAGGAGGGCCGTATCCTTGTTTCCGGTTCCTATACGGACGGCACTCACACTCGGTTGATGCTTGCCGGTTTTACCGATGATGGTCGCCTGGACGTCGGTTTTGGTAGTGAAGGCATCGGCACGACATTAAGCAGTGATGAGGTGTCCGAGGGCTATGGCATGTATCAGGCTGAAAATGGTGATTTCTATGTCGCCGGTTCGGTTGGGACGGAGGGAGAGCGGGCGGCGGCTCTTTTCCGTTTTACCCGCAATGGTCGTGCTGATACCGCGTTTGGCGATAATGGCATCCTGGTGACTGAAATCGGACCGGAGGATGATGTCCTGTACAGTCTTGCCGGTGATGCGGAGAGTTTGAATGGAGCCGGCTTTACCACGACAAATGGTAATCGTGATTTTTTGCTGATTACCTATGATCGGCCAAATGACGGCACTCCTTATTCTGCCGCAGAGCAGGAAAACAAGGGGGCAAGCCTGCATATCGGCGATCTGCAGATCAAGAAATCGTTGTCCTCCTTTAAACCGGAACCTGAACCGGATGGAAATCAACTGCTGCCGGCCGTTGTCACCACCTCTTTTGGAGCCGGTGAATCGGTGAGTTACGGCCTGGCCATGCAAAAGGACGGCAAGGTGGTCACCGTGGGCACCGCCGGGGACAATGGCACCACCAGCGCCGTGGTGGCCCGTTACAGTAAGAGTACGACCTTGAAAACAGCCGCCGGCGGGTCGGTGGACAATAATGTTTACATAACCACCCTGCCCATTACCGATATCAAGGCGACCGGGGCCTTTTCCGGCGGCAATATCAATGCGGCGCTTGGCTCGGTTACCCAGCGGGGGGTTGTTTTCTCCATTGCTCCCTATCCGGTCTGCAAAGGCGATTGTGCCACCGGCGGCAGCGGCGGTGGCTTTGATGGTGGTGGGGATTCCGGTGGTGGTTCCGGGGGAGGAACGGACACAACCGCTCCGGTCGTTACCAATACAACTCCCGGAACCTTTACCTTGGCGGACTCCATAAGGCTTTCCGTAACAACAAATGAAAATGCAACCTGTAAGTATAACAAAGATTCGGATGTTTCCTTTGATTCAATGACGGGCACGTTCAGCGGGGCGGGAAGTACGAGCCATACAAGTGATGTGCTGCCGCTTAAGACTCCAATTTCCTACAATTATTTTGTACGCTGCAAGGATAGTTCAGGCAATGAAAATTCTACGGGATTAGAGATTACCTTTACCGTGACCAATGCAACCTCTTTCCTGCCGATTCATCCCCTTGATGACGCAGGTCATCTGCTGGTTGATGCCTCTGAAACTATAGGAAATTTTCTGGTTCCATCCGCTCATGCCCAGGCAGTCGACGGTAATACAACACCTGCTGTAACGACCACTACATCGACGTCCTCTTCGTTGAAGTTGTTGAAAGAAGGATTTACTAATGACGGCGGTGGCACAGGTCTGTACAGCTCCATTCTCAAGGATCTGGCCCCGGATACCCGTTATTATGTTCGCGCCTATGCCATCGTCGGTGGCGTGACGTATTATGGTCCTCAAATCCTCTTTGAAACGTCCAGCGCCTGTTTCATCGCCACTGCCGCCTATGGGTCGCTGCTTGATCCGGCCGTCGTCGTGTTGCGCGAGTTCCGGGACCATTACCTGAACACGAATTCCACCGGCAGAAAATTTGTTGCCTGGTATTATACCAATTCTCCGCCCCTTGCCGACAGAATAGCGGCCTCACCCCGTTTGCGGTTTATGACCCGTATTTTTCTGGTGCCGGTAATTGGTGCAGGCTGGCTGTTTCTGCATCCATTGATGGCGACAGTGCTGCTTCTCCTGCTCTCTCTGATGACCATTGCAGCCCGGCGAAGACATCGCAGTTCGTCCCTACTTGCCTGAGGGCACATTGTGTT
>WGCP01000147.1 GCA_015493715.1 Desulfobulbaceae bacterium | reverse complement strand
TACTCCGACTCCTGTCAGTGCAATGTCATTCTGTCTGGAGAGAGAATTATTTCCAGCCAGAATCTCGAATGCGGACAGTTGCCCCTGCCGTTTAAAAAACGGGTTTACGCAGAAAAGTATGGGCGAGAGGTTGAGGAAATAATAAAAACCGTCTGGCCGCAGATACGGCAACTGCCACTCCGACGCAAGATGCTGCTTGAATTATGTATCAAGGGCGGTCGCCCGGCAAGGGAATTGTTTCGGGACTGTCCGGCGCTTGGTCTATTACTGGCTTTGCGGATCAGCAATGATTCTTCCATTTGTCTTCAGGAACAACTGGTTGAGCTGGCAGGGAGAAAACGGGTCGAAATTCTTGAGTATTGTTTATTCCCTGCAGCCCCATGGATCGTCAAATTATTGAGAAAAATTACACCGGCACAATGCTCACCGTTTATACTTCAGGATCTTAAAAAAATTCTGACGAGAAATACATCCAAACAGATTAAGGTGCTTCGTCACCTGCCCGCCGTCAGTCGACTGGTTGTTGACACTTTAAAGGATGAAAAAAAGGCGGCTCTTGTCGCCAACAGCTTTTATGTGGATGCCGCTACCTCTCGCTGGAGCGGGGATGCCGAATATCTGTTTGACGAGATAATACGAATGAAATCGGATGAGGTTGCAGGCGACTATATTTCGGTGCCGCCTCTTCGTTCGGTTGACGATCTGCCCCGGGCCCATGATGAGCTGGTCAGGCAATTTAACAATCTTGAGCGATTAGAATGGTCCGGTTTTTTGAGCCTCACCTTTCCCAAACCGCCTTTTGCAGGTATTTCCGGTAAAACAGGTAACATCGAGTGGGGCATTTTCCCCATCCGAACCGGGATGGAACTGTATACTGAAGGCCAGGAAATGAAACACTGCGTGGCCACCTATGCAAGCAGTATAGCGTACGAAAAAAATCTCTACGTTTACCATGTCTGTTCCCCTGCCGGGGAAAAAGCGACCCTGATGCTGAGCCGGGAAGATGTTTTCTGGCATTTGTCCGAAATAGAGGGCGTCGCCAACACGGATGTTTCATCAGAAACCATGCAATGGGTCGAAGAATGGATTGCTGGTGAAAACAGGTTCCTTAGAAAAAAATATGGCCTGGAAAAAAGGGAAAAAAACGATATTAAGGCGGGAACCGACCACAGCCATGATCACGGGGGATATTCATCTGAGCAGCACGATCCGCCGGATGGTAGTCATCAGTTTGTCATGTGATTTGAATGAAATAACATCAAAATGGTGATGCTTGGGTATTTAGACTGTTCATTTGGACATGCCTTGAGAAATGAATCGGATATTGCACGCGGAGAGATGATAATGGTGAAGATAATTCAGTACGTTAAGAACAAGCTGGAGAGACTTTTGCAATTTTCCCATTACACGGAATTGCCCCCGGATGATGCATACAAAATCTCAACAGAGGAGATGGACAAGGTCCTTGAACTGACTAAAAATGGTAAGGTCATCGTTGATCCTGCTGATTATGGTGTAAATATTTTAGATGCTATCATGAGTTTCTGGGCCTATGTAAATGGCGTTGCCGTATATAATTTGCGTTACGGTTGCTACCAAGCGTGGCAGGACGTAGGTGAATGCGCTGATGAGTTAGAATTTGAACGAAATTTATTTTTTAAAGAAGGTACCGGATAGGGAGAACCGGACGGAAAAACCTGATTGACGTATTGAATCAAATGAAAATCATTCAAAAACACTTCCGGGAATAACAGACGGCCCTTTTGACGGCCTTTGATGGTTTAAGACGGTTTTTTATGTCAAAAAAAGTTAATAAAATCAGGTGGAATACGCGCCGGATCGGCCTTTCACGCCGGCAACACCGGTTCAAATCCGGTTGGGGACGCCACTTTAAAAGCCATTGCATCTTTCTGATGTAATGGCTTTTTTTTGTTTCTTTTCTCCGGCTGATTCCTTCCAGCTTCCTTTCCCATCAGATCCTGCTAAATCGTTAGAGCAGGGGGCTATTGTTCAATTAATCTCCTCGGTTACAGGTGAGAAAAAGTTGTCCTCCTTTGGGGGCTGTCTTTTGGGTGAAAAGTATTGGCCGTCATTAATGGATTATGGTATTCGTCTTCTTCTGCAATGATTTAGGGGAGATTTGGTTAAAATAATTCCTGATTGCCACTTAAACTCAGCTTGAATGACATCAGGGATACCATCGCTTTTTCCGGCCAATGAATTGACATGAAATCAGGAATAAGCGTTGCGGAATGCGATCTTAGGATCATTGCTGAAGCGATGTTATCCCTTGTTGCTGAGGCATGGTGGTAATCAAAAAAAAATTTTGAAGGAAGCCATATTCTTCCGGCGGAATCATGCGCAGGATGCCGCTCTTGCTGAAGGGTTGGGTTACCGATACTATGAATCGTAAATTTTTGTTTATTTAATTTATTTGGTTGAATTTATGAAGAAAGTAATTGTACATGTCGCATCCTTTTTTTTTGTAACGGGGTTCACGTTTCCCCTGTCTGCAGGCGCCGGCCCGAATTCGTTTATTCTTACCGTAAAAACGAATAACCAGGGAACATCTGGAGATGATCAGTTCACCATCCCCACAACCGGATCCGGCTATGATTACAGTGTTGACTGTGATAGTAATGGAACATACGAGGTAACCCATGTAACCGGCGATTATATCTGCGATTACGGAATTCAACCGGTCGGTTCCGATTGGATCTTCCACGTCACCATTGACGGGACATTTCCCCGGATCTTTTTTAACGGTGGATCCAACGGTGCTGCCCATGACGCCTTGAAGATTCTTTCCGTTGATCAATGGGGAACACAGCCCTGGCGGTCCATGAACCACGCATTTTATGGATGTCACAACCTGCGGATTTTGGCGACGGACAAGCCGGATCTCTCCCATGTTGAGAACATGAATTCCATGTTCGCCTTTGCCTATGCTTTGACCGGGGATTTAAGCGGATGGGATGTCTCCCACGTCACCGATATGGCGCAAATGTTTTCCAACTGCTACAGCTTTAACAGCGACATCAGCCGTTGGGATGTCTCCAGTGTGACGAATATGGTGTTAATGTTCGCGTACACTTCTCGTTTTAATCAGGATATCGGCGATTGGGATGTCTCTCAAGTCTCCAATATGTCTTATATGTTTGAAGACAACGATGCATTTGACCAGGATCTGGGCGATTGGAATGTCTCCAGAGTGACCGAGATGACGGATATGTTCAAAGGTGCAAAACTCTCTGTGAGTCAATATGATAATTTGCTGAATTCCTGGGCGGATCTTGACGGACCTCCTCAACATATCACGTTCAATGGGGGTGACAGCGCCTATTGTAATGGAGATATGGGACGAGCTATTCTGGTAGGGGATAATGACTGGACCTTCCATGATCACGAAGATTGCCGCTATCTGATCACTTCGCCCCAGGAGCGGCAGGTCAAGAGTGGAACCAGGACTGTCGGGATTTTCGAAACAAGAACTTCCGGCACGGGCACTCCCACTTACGCCATCACCGGTGGAGCAGACGGGAATCTCTTTGTTCTTGATGGGGTAACCGGTATGTTATGGTTTAAGCAGGCGCCCAATGCACATGTTCCGACAGACGCCAATCAGGACAATATATATAGGGTTCGGGTCACTTCAACCGATGGTGTATTAAGAGATACCCAGACGCTTCGTATCAAGGTAATTCCCGGATTTCCCTGGACCATGTTTACGCCGATTTTCGTACACGCCGGAGCCGGTCTCACTGAAAAATGATTTCCGGAATTCTTAACTCCCCGGACCCTGTGGATTCCTTATTCTTGAGAGAGGATAACATGGGATATGTTGGAGGATAGTGTTGATTTGATTGTAAACAAAATCTCCAATCGGGTGTTCCAGATTTCTTTAATGTTTTCATTCAGGGTGGTCGGTAATACTGCCCGGAGAAAACTGAGAGACGGTTCCTTCTCTTTTCAGGGATTGGTACAGGGGCGGGCCAGGTCGTGTTATCCCTAATTTAAGTTGTTGTACGACCCTTTCTTGTCCTTGCTTGTTCATCCCGTCCCCGAGGATACCCTGCTTTCGCCATTTTTCACTATCGTCCCGGGCAAGAGGATTATTGGCAGAAGGTGATGACCCGGGTCAATGAAAACCAGTTCTTGTTGCTTGTCGCCATCGAGATCAATAGGATAGAGCAGGCAAGGCTTTATTTGGCATTGCTCCGGCTCTAAGGCCTTGGCAAAGTTTTTTTTTTATAGCTTCCGGTTGTTCCCCGGATCAGGTTAAAAGAAAAGTCTGTTCTTTCCGGGTCCGTCCGGCAAATCAAAATCTTTGCTTCCCTCGCCAAATTGGGTATTCTCTTTCGACTACCCGAATACTATTTCATTTATTCACCTCCGAGATATCCCATGGAAAGATTACTCGTCATTATATTTGCTGCTGCTATCGCCCTTGTTTTTTATTACTGGTGTTTCAGGATGGTCCGGAGAAAATCCGTACAGGAGTATATCCTGACCCACCAGCAGATCCTCCATCCCAACGCCATCTGTTACTGGCGGGCGGCCATGGCGATTATCGCATATTTGCTTTATTTTTTTTCATCCTTCCAGACGCCTGCAATCATCCTGTTTTCCCTTGCCGCTGTCCTTGACGGCGTTGATGGCCTGGTGGCAAGAAACTGCAATCTTGTCTCCACATGGGGGGAGTGGCTGGACCCGATGTGCGACAAGCTTACTTACCTGCCGCCTCTTATTGGATTTGCCTATACGGGTATCCTCTCGTCCCGACTGGTATGGATGCTTGTCGCGCTTGAGCTTGCAGGTCAGTTTCTGGTCAGACATGTACTGAAACTGATTCAATCCTCAGGGGCTGCAAACAATTTCGGCAAGATCAAGGCCATCATCTGTTTTGCTCTTGTGGTCTATTGCACCTTGTTGGACAAGAATCCCCATGTGATAAATATAGGCGATGAGATTCTGATTGCCTGTATTATCCTTGCCTCCGCCTCCATCGTCTTTAAATTCGTTCCCAATCGACTGTATGCCGACATCCTCTCGACCCTCAACTTTTTTTGCGGCATAGCAAGTCTTGTCTTTACCTCTCGCGGTCACCTTGCCCAGGCGATCATGGTGATCATTGCCGGACAGCTCTTTGATCTATTTGACGGCAGGATGGCTGAAAAACATGGCGGCACCAAATATGGTCCTTATCTGGATGACATCGCCGATTTCGTCAGTTTCGGCCTGGCTCCAGCTTATATTATCACCAGGGCCGGAGGCACTCTGTCCTGGCTTTTTGGACTCATTTTTATCGGAGGTGTGGCGTTCAGGCTGGTTCGATTTGTGACGGTGGATAAAAAACGGCAAGACCTGCCGGAGGGAATTTTTAATGGTTTGCCCAGTCCGGCCGGCGCCATGATTGTGCTGGGCGCCTCACTTGTCGCGCCGCCGAATTTGTTGTCCGTGATTGCACTGATCTCGGTTGGGCTTATGGTAAGCCATGTCCGGTTCACCCATTTTGGCAGGGTTATGCTCAAGCAGATACCCAAACCGGTTTTTTTCATGCTGAGCGCCCTGATTACCGTGATATTGGTCTTCATCCTGAAAACAAAGAATGTTGAGATGTTCGGCTATCTGCTTTCCGGAGCTGTTTTACTCTATATTATCACGGGCAGGAAATCAATTCCCGGCTATTCTTGCTCACCTCAAGAAAAGTAATTTCCTGTTTTTCCCAATTTAACGGTCCGTAATGATGTTGATGGGGCCTTTCGTCTACGCCGGGGTCAGGGACGATTGCAGCCGGGTCCGACGAGTCTTTTTTTCCTTTTTTTCACCACAAAGGGAAAATAATACTTATCTTAAAGGAAACACACTGTGGTATCTTTATGGATGCCCAGCACCTGTTTTCCAGAAGAAGACGAACGGGTTTTACCACCACAGTCACCAAGAGCTGATCCAGGGAGGCCGATATGACGGAAACAATTAATGTGAAAAACATCGGATTACGAGGGATTATTGTCGCGGATACCAGGGTGAGTTTCATTGATGGTGATAAAGGAATACTTGTGTATCGCGGTTATCGTATTGAAGACCTGGCGGAAAAGGCCACCTATCCTGAAACAGCCTATCTCCTGCTGCATGGAGCACTGCCGACAAGTGGGCAACTGGCTGATTTTGAAAAACAGCTCCAGGAGGAACGATCAACCATACCATCCTATGTATTTGATTCGTTTAGACAGTTTCCGGTCGAGGCCAACCCCATGGACGTTCTGCAGGCCGGGATACCGCTACTGGCAATGGGTGATTCCGAGCTTGCCGATGATAGCCGGGAGGCCAATGTCAGAAAGGCAATACGGCTCATCGCCCGGCTGCCGGTTCTGGTTGCCGCCTGGCACCGTATCCGGCAGGGACTTGAGCCCTTGCCCGCCGATGATTCACTTTCCCATGCCGCCAATTTTCTCTGGCAGCTGCACGGAGAAAAACCCTCTGAAAAGATGGCCCATGTGCTGGATACCTGCCTGGTTCTCCATGCCGACCATACCTTTAACGCGTCGACTTTTTCCTGTCGCCAGGTTGTCTCGACCAGGGCTCATATCTATGCCGGTGTTGCAGCCGGCATTGGAGCGCTTTCCGGGAGCCTGCATGGCGGAGCCAATGCCCAGGTCATGAAAATGCTGCTCTCTTTGGGGGAAGAAAAAAACATCGCCGGCTGGGTAAAGAGGCAACTTGAAAGCGGCCGGCGGATTATGGGTATGGGGCATGCCGTCTATAAAACCATGGACCCGCGAGCGAGATTTTTAAAAAAGATGGCCGTGCAACTGGGCAGGGAAGTCGGCGAGGAAAGGCTTGTCGACCTGTCCCTGCAGATAGAGCAGGCCGCTCTGGCTGAGTTTGAACAGCGCGGCAAGACCAAAATTAAACCAAACGTGGATTTTTACAGTGCCTCTGTGTATCATCTGTTGGGAATTCCGTCGGACTTGATGACACCCATTTTTGCCGTTTCACGGGTGGCCGGCTGGAGCGCTCATATCATTGAAGAGAAAACCGGTGAAGCCCAGGTGAAACCAGCTCTTTATCGTCCCAAAGCCGAATATACGGGACAATACTGTGGTCCGATGGGATGCACGTTTGAACCTCTTGGCCGGCGGTAATAAGGGGGAGATATGAAAACGAAAACATTGCTTTTGGCTGTGGTGATAGTAGGCATCATGGCTTCCTCTGCCACGGCTAAAAAATATCATTATTCACCCTCGCATTCATTTGATCTACACGGCTGTATACGAACTAATAGTTCATCGGGAATAGTGTTTTGGGATCGATTTAGGCCCGTACGAGTTCATCAGTGCTCCGGATTTGTTCAAGCAGGCCAACGAATCTATAGCCCGTCTATGTGAGGCGGCCTGATCGGACGAATATGGGGTGCTGATGAATTCGTACTATACGACATTTGAGGGCGATAGCTGAAGCGGTAAAAGATGCAGGTGGCGAGGTCAAGGAAAATGATGGTAGTGATCGATCCTATCGGATGACCTTACATGGGAAATCCACAAGTTACACATGTACCAGATATGATGGCGTCGTAAAAACTTCGATCTACTGCGTCGTGTGTGCCGGGACGATTCACAACATACTACCTGTATAGTTGAGACCCGTCCCGGCACACTACTCCTTGTATATCTGTGTTTTATACTTAGCCATCTTGACGTAAATTATGATTGTCTACGAGGTTACCAGGTATGAATTGCTTGAAACGGAACTGTACTCGGATTGAGTATCGAAAGATGTTGCTCTTTCTCCTTGTCGACGGGGAAGATAATTGATGGTTGTGTGGATAATTTTGGGTGTTTTCCTGTTGGTGGGCCTGCCCTTGTTATTCTATTTGCCCCAGCGGCATTACGTTTTTTCCCCGACGTATTATCCTAATCGTTCCTGGTTCAGGGAACATACCGACCGGTATCGTCTGCATCGGTTGCAGGTTGCGCCCGCTGTAGAGATCGAGGGAATAACCTATGAGCCGGATCAGCCGGTCCTGACCATATTATATTTCGGCGGCAAGGAGCAGGACAGTGTCGGCTTGGTGCAAAAATTATCGAGTGAATATCCGCAGGTGCGGTGGGTTGCCTTTAATTACCGTGGATACGGAGAAAGCCGGGGCC
>WGCP01000146.1 GCA_015493715.1 Desulfobulbaceae bacterium | reverse complement strand
GACTGCAGCACCGGTGAGTCGGAAACTATTTCAACCTCAATCGTTGCCGATCCCTTGGTGTATTTCCTGCTCACAGTGACCCCGCCCCCGAAAACGGCCGTTCCCATGGCCTGGGCATTGGCCTCCTGTGCCTGCCAACCGGCAAGAGGTTCAGGCAAAAGAGATTTCATTTTTTCACTCTTTTTCTGTCGAATCAGCTGGGCGGCATAATCCACATTGGAAGCCGCTCCGGCCAGGTCACCGGCCTTGTACTGTTTGACCGCCTGCTCAATCGTAGCCAGGACATCATCCTGCACCGATTGCCCGGCGTTGCTTTTCTGGTTGTTCTTCGCCGGGGAAACCTGCCCGGTCGTCTGCGCAGCAGGACATAAAGTGCCGCAGGACAACACCTGGAAGGCGATCAGAAGGGATAAACAAAAATATTTCATTGAAGAGCCTGTAGAAAAAGGAGTAAAAGAGTAAGCTGTCTCAGGCAACGCACGGTAACATCACCATATCAGGGCAACGGTCTGATGACTGAACTGACTTTTGCGGTCACAACCGCAACAATAAATGAGTCTATAGGTGCACATACAAAAGAAACCCGTAATCCCGCCATTGGGCGGACATTTTTTTTTGATCAGCAGGCATTGCAGCGCTCCACAACAGTGGAACGAAGCTCCGGGCAACTCCATAGAGTTCTCACAACACTGCTCCGCACCGAGTTTCGGATAATCGACTGTATAAATACCAGCAGGAATTTTCCATGTCAAGGATCATGCCCGACCTGAAAATGGTTACTGATCCGACACGGTTCATTTTCGTGTCCAGGGAAGGCCTGTCAACTTTTTGAGAGAAAAAAATGAATCTTGTTATAGGAGGAAGCGGTTTCATCGGCGCCCACCTGGTGCGTGAACTCATCCGTAACGGTGAAATGGTCAGAGTCTTTGACCGAGACCCCTTTCCCGTCGACATACCGGAACAACCCGAAGAAACGGTACAGGGAGATATCCTGCGAACCGATGATCTTTTCCAGGCAATGCAGGGTTGCACAACCGTGTACCACCTGGCGGGCATTCCCATGCTCTGGGCCAGAAACGAACGCGTCTTTGAGCAGGTCAATCACCAGGGGACGGTAAATGTTCTTACGGCAGCACGCAGAGCGAATATCGGACGTCTGGTCTTTACCAGTACCGAATCAATTCTGGCTCCCACCCATGGAAACGAACCGGTCACGGAAACGGCTGCGCCAAAGCTGGAAGATATGCTGGGCCCCTATTGCCGCTCAAAATTTTTAGCTGAGCAGGCCGTTTTTCAGGCGGCTGGAGATGGTATGAATGCCATTGTTGTCTGCCCGACCCTGCCCATCGGACCCGGAGACAGGAACCTCACCCCGCCGGGGCAGATGATCCGCGACTTTCTCCAGGGGAAGATCCCGGGCTACCTTGACTGTACGCTCAACTTTGCCGATGTCCGGGACATGGCGATCTGGCACCGACTGGCCGCACAAAAGGGTGAACCGGGCCGCCGCTATATCCTCTCCGGCCACAACCTCTCCATCCATGATTTTTTCCAACATCTCAGCCGGGAAAGCGATCTCCCCTGTCCGCGCCTGAAAGTCCCCTACGCGGTTGCGCTCGGCTGGAGCTATGTGGAACATTATTTCAGCCGTCTCACCGGCAAAAAACCCAAAAGTTCGGTCACGGGAGTCAAACTCTGCCGGCGTTCCATGGCCTTTGACGGCAGCTGGACCTGGAAGACCCTGGGCCATAGGCCCCGGCCGTTTGAGGAGAGTATTCGCCAGGCCGTTGCCTGGCACCGACGCTACCTGGAGCAAGGGAAATCTTCACAGGACTCTCAGGGTCACTGAAATCCATACTCGTCATACAGAGGTTGAAGACGCCTGCGGATCTCATCCTTATCCAGGCCATACCGCTCAAGAGAATAGTGGTGTCTGCTTGTATAGGTCTTTGCCCGCTTCATCTCACGGGTAAGAAGTTCGTCATACTCCGGGCGCAGATCCAGGCCGAAATGGTGATAGATCCCATGCACTGCCGCCCGGGGATCGGCAACAAGATCGGTGTATCGAAGTCTAAGTAGATATTCCCGGGGAATAGTTGTTTCCACCTCGTGGAGATGAAGATAATATTTACAGATCAAATCAGCCATTTCCCGGCAGGCCCGGCCGTCTTTTACGGCCTGGGGGGCCAGGGATTTCCAGGTTACCTCAAACATGGAAATCAACGAGGGAATCGATTCGGCTGGATGTCTAACCAGATGGACGATGCGCATATCAGGGAGCAGGGTATGGATGGCTTCAATGCGGCCGGCGATCAATGCCACTTTCTGCAACAGGATTTTGTCCGGACCGGTGGCGTAGAGATGCCGCTGCAGGCAACTGTTATAGTAGGCCATAAGTTTTTTCCGGGATTTCTCCGGCATGAAATCGACAAAAGTAGCGTCGTCCATATCCGCTAAAAAGGGAAACAGCAGGCCGAGCAAGGGGCTGAGCATGGCATACATAAACAGCATTTCATCGGATTCAGCCTTTTCCGGTCCGGTTTTGTGAATAGTCTCCCAGCCCTTAAAGCTGCGATTGGAGATGATGTTTAACAGTCTTTTGCCCGGATGCCCTATCATACGGTCAAGTCGTCCGGTTAATGCAAAAAACTTATAGCAGGTGACGGCCGGAAAAATCGTCTGATACAGTTTAAAATAGGTGAACTGGTCATCCATGGCCAGCAGCCGGTGGCTAAACGTTGTGCCGCTGCGGGGATTGCCGATTATATAGATCGGTGCCCGCACGGCCTGATTCTTGAAATCCGGGTACAGAATATGGTCCAGCAGGCGCATGCAGCAGACAAACAGGCGCAGAAGCAGAAACGGTACCAGAAACAAAATAACCAGGGCCGCATGCCGTGGTGAAAAATATTTCCTGGAAAAACTTAAACGAAGGAGCTTGAAAAATGTTGGATAATGAAAATACATTGTATACCTTGGGGTGCCTTTAAAATGTTACCTTTAACCCGCATAGTTCACAAAGGTCGTTGCGAAAGGTCTGAAAATGCCATGAATGCAAGGAACAGCGAAAAAAGGTCCGCAGGCATATTGAAATATTCCGAGGAATCCTTTTTTGCGCTGTGACGCAGCAGGCATGGTGTTTTCGGGCCTTGCAGCAGATCGCTTGTGAAATATGCGGGTTAAATTTTGATCTTGAACCTGGAAATATGCTCGGAAAAGTGGCCACCCGTCAAGGGATAAACCAGCACGGCTGGACAAAATTATACCGTCACAGCCACAACCGACGATAAAAACAACCTGAAACGACATGATTACGAGGGCTATTTTCGGATAAAACTTCCATTATGAAGAAAGTTCGTCTGACGACCATTGCCTTTGGGCTTTTTGGTGCGGTAATACTGGTCTGGCTGGTCATGCGCCGAGATATCGGTGAAGTGTTGACCGTGTTTTCCCTGGTCGGCCTGAATATTCTGTGGCTCGGCGTGTATAGAATCTTTCCCATTGCCCTGGATGCAGCCGGCTGGGGACGGTTATTTTCCGCAGGCCTCTGTCCCCGGTCGACCGATCTTTTCCTGGCCCGATGGATAGCCGAATCCGTCAACACCCTCTTTCCGGTGGCCCAAATCGGCGGCCATATCCTACGCGCCCGAATCATAAGCAGGAAATATGCCTCCGGTAACGAAGCAGGAGCCACGGTCATGGTTGATTTTACCATCGGCCTGACCACCCAGATTTTTTTCACCCTGACAGGCCTTGTT
>WGCP01000145.1 GCA_015493715.1 Desulfobulbaceae bacterium | reverse complement strand
GCCATTGAAGCGTTTTCCTCTTGTCAAAAAGTGTAACTATGGTATAAAGTGCCGCTACAAACATTGAGGCGACGTAGCCAAGTGGTAAGGCAGTGGTCTGCAAAACCATTATTCAGCGGTTCAAATCCGCTCGTCGCCTCCAGCATATTCAGGGATTGTTCGCTCCAGGGCGGACAATCCCTTTTTTTATTGCCAAAACTATTGGACCGGTAATTCCAACCAGCCAACCGTGCATCCCCCTCCATCTTCTTCCTGCCGCAACTGCCGGACATGATGTTCATCCCGGCCAAAGGTTTCCATAAACAGTTCACAACCATGAACCGACGGAAAAAAGTAGAGATGCAGCCGACATCTTCCATGCCCGGCTACGGGATATATTGTTTCCAGTAAGTGGGCCCATTCCCCGTTATCGTCGGCAAAACCGGCTGTCTGTTCTTTTGATGCATGCAAAGGATCGTTCATAATCTTCTGCAGGCCGGAAAAAAAATCATTGCCCTGCTCCCGCAGATCCCGCAGCTTGTCCGGAGAAAATTCTCCTGCAAAACGCGCGGGCAGCAAAACACTTGCAAACGGCAAAACACCGTCTTGGGCAAGACGTTCATATTCCTCAACAAGCAGATCCACCGCATCCTGATTCGTGGTGACGAGGCAGTCAAAATCTTCAGGCAACTCTGAATTGAGACAAACAAGCCGGACCCAGGCCTTAAGCCGCAGATGCGGCAGACCATCCGGCCGGCTGTCTGTAAAACCGGCGCTGCCGATCAATGGAAAGGATCGTTCCTGTCCCTTGCGCAACTCGGAAAAAACCTCCTGCTCTTTTTTGTGTATCTGCTCCAGCTCCCGACGCAGGGCAACCTGGCCGCCATCAAAGATTTCAGCAAGTTTGAGGAGCAGTCGCGCCTGCCAAAGCAGCATATCACGCTCTTCCTGCTTTTTACTGGTAACGCCCTGCATCTTTAACAGGTTTTCAATGATTGAACTCCTTGACTCCTGCCTTGCGCCTCTGCCGCCGATCCCTGAAAGCGATAAATTTTTCAGCTGGGCGGTATAGTCGTTCCCCCTGGTCCTCAAATCTTTCATCAAGGCAAGAAACCGCTCCCGCTGTTCATCACCAAGAGGGGACGGAACATAAATCCGGCCATAACCCGCTTCTTCAAGCTGCCGCCTGAAAGAGGACTGCAACTCTTCATGAATCTCATCCTCCTCAACAGCCCGGCAATAGACAAGCGGCGCAAAAATCTGGACAAGGGGAAAAAGAATTTCGTCGCCGGGAACCGTTTCCGGAAAGATACATGCTGATATTTTTTTATTTTTCATCTTTTTTTTCATATGATTTCAATAACAAGGTAAACATTTACATGAAAGGTGGTGCTGAGTCTTCAACTTCCGCCCTACTTTCATTGTCCGTTGCGACTGTGGCCTGAAATTTCGAAGTCTCCGCTTATCCGAAGTCTCCGCTTATCTGGTCCAGCCATGCCGGGTACTCGTATGGTGCAAAAAAATTGCCGAAAACATCATGGGCAACATCACGATTCATACCCAGGCCGATATATGGCACCGGAATGTCCTGCCTTTTTCTTTCTGCCCTCAATGAATATGCCGCTCAGGTGAATGGATTCCGTCTACACCTATAAAAAAAACGTATTAGCGTATCACGGATTTGCCCGGATGAAAACCGGAAGGTGCGGTTGTATTGGGCATGAGAATAGAATCCGGGCCAAGAAGGGCGCCGGGATTGGTCACTGAATTGCAGCCGGTCTGCGCCCGATCACCAAGAATGGCGCCGAATTTTCGCAGGCCGGTATCCACCAACCCATCAAGACTTTTCACTTGAATATTTCCTCCTAGGAAGCGAAGATTTGCAAATTTTGTTCCAGCGCCGAGGTTGACATGAGCGCCGAGAATCGAGTCGCCGAGATAGGCGAAATGACCGGCCTTGGCATCGTTGAAGAAAATTGAATGTTTCACCTCGGTGGCATGACCCACCACGCAACGATCTCCCACCAGACAATATCCACGCAGGTAGGCGCCCTGTCGCACTTCGGCCTGATCTCCGATAATTGCGGGCTCCTTAATCAGGGCGCCGGATTCCACTAGCACCCCTTCCCCGATATAGATCCGCCGCCCGAAAAGCACGGCGCCCGCCATAAGAACCGAGGCCCCTCGCAGCAACCGGCCATTCTGCAGGACCTTCAGTTTACCCTTGCCGGGATCATCGAGAATAAATTCATATTCGCGGCTGCAGCTTAAGATTCCATGGTGCAAGACAAGCGGCTGTCGAAGCGGCGCCCCTAAGGTCAACCCGGGATGAACAAGGGGAGCGGCGGTATACCCATCCATGTACGCCCGCAAATTTTTCAGTCCGTCCCAGACATACTCCGTGCCGGAGAAAATCTCCGTGTGGGAAAATGTGGTCAAATCAAAATAAGAACCGACATCGAACATAATAACACCCCGATTTGCATCAAAAGGGAAGAAAGACGGTCACAGCGGCCAAGAGCAGGCGTCTTGAGAAACAAGATGAGTACCCGGAACGCATTCATCTTTCCATACAGGAAAATCCAGTAAAAAACAGGAACTTTCTCGTCATATATTGATCCTTCGCCATTTATTCAAGCAAAAAATGCTCTCCCCTGGCCTCAGCCCTCCTTGACTTGTGTCCGTGTTGTGTTTACCTTCAATAAATTAAGCTGATCCGAACACTCAACTTCCGTGGGCACAGACAGCTATCCTGACAGAAGAAAACCAGTTTAACAGACAGATAGAACGAAACACCAATCCCAAAACGGGAGCTATTGCCTCAGCCCACAGGCTGCAGAGAGGAGGAAACTGTGGAATTTGATGATGCATTATCCACAAGCATGGATGATTTTGGCGAAAATACCCAGGACATGGAGATCCCGGAATCGCTGCCCATGATGGCCGTCCGTGATGTCGTGGTTTTTAATTATATGATTATCCCTCTTTTTGTCGGTCGTCCCGGCTCAATAGAGGCGGTCAATGACGCCATGAGCGGTGACAAGCTACTGATGCTGGTTACCCAGAAAGATGCTACCAAGGACGAACCGGAACCGGACGATATCTACCAGGTCGGCATGGTGTCCATGATCATGCGCACGCTCAAGCTGCCCGATGGTCGGCTCAAGGTGCTGGTGCAGGCCCTGTCCAAGGCAAAAATTCGGGAATACGAACAGACATCACCCCATTACCGGGTGGCCATTGACCTTGTGCCTGAACAGGAAACCGAAGAGATCACCGTTGAGGTTGAAGCGCTGATGCGAACCGTACGCGAGCAGACGGAAAAGATTATGTCCCTGCGCGGTATTCTGTCTTCGGACCTGATGATGATCATCAATAATATCGAGGAACCCGGCCGCCTGGCCGATCTGGTCGG
>WGCP01000144.1 GCA_015493715.1 Desulfobulbaceae bacterium | reverse complement strand
TTGCAGATTGTTAAGAAAAGTCCAAGCTTGTTGATAGTTCATTTGCGGGTGCTGAACGGGAATGTCAGGAAATAATTTCCAGTTTGGTGTAATCGAGATGAAGAATTTTGTTGCCATGCCGGTCAAAGGCGATTTCCACCCGCCTGGGTCCTGGAACGCTTTTCACCGTCCCAGGGCCGAACAACGGGTGCAGCACCGACATGCCCGGTAAATATTCAATACGCGCGGAGATGGTTTTTTTCCGGGTCCGAACCGGGTCAGGCAGGCCCAGATCCTGACCGCCGCTGGTGAAATATCCGGTGGTGGGCTTCTGTTCCCGTTGATAATACAGGCCGGGATTGATCTCCCGCAGAAAGGGAGACATGACGGTATGACGCAGTTTACGATCAGTGGTAAAGATTTGCCGGGGGTAGGTGAGGAAGAGGTGTTTGCTGGCCCGGGTGGCCGCCACATACAGCAATCTCCGTTCCTCTTCCCATTGTTCGCCGGGTGTGGCGTTCTGGTGCGGAAAGCGTCCCTCGGCAAGGCCGATGACAAAAACCACATCCCACTCCAGGCCCTTGGCCGAGTGGATGGTGGATAGGATGATTTTTCCCTCTTCGCTAGGTGATTCCGGCTCATTGCCACCGGTCTCCGGCGGATCAAGGGCCGTGTCGTCGACAAAGGACTGGAGGTCACCATAGCCGCCGATCAGTGCCCTGATCTGATCAAGCTCCTTGCGCCGTTTCGGGTAATCATCGGCATAAATTTTTTCAAAAATCGGGTTGTAATAGTCCAGGATCAGGTCAAATTGGGCTCCGGGTGTCAGGCCGGCGGCCTGTAGGCCGGTGAGCAGTTCAAGCAGGCGGGTAAAACCCTGTTTCCAGCCGGGCGCAGGCTTGTAGGCGGCAAGGGTCCCGAGCGGATCGTCGTTCTCGCTCACCTTGGCAAGAATCTTCTGGGCGGTCTTGGGGCCGACCTTGTCGAGCTGGAGGAGGATGCGGTTCCAGGACATGTTGTCCCAGGGATTGACCAGAATGCGGAGAAAGGAAAGCGCGTCCTTGATGTGGGCGGATTCCGTCAGTTTGAGGCCGCCCCGTTTTTCAAATTCCAGCCCGCGGCTGCCCAGCTCCATTTCCAGCTTGTAGGAGTGAAAGCCGGAGCGGAAGAGGACGGCTATTTCATTTTTCGGGGTGCCCTGGTCCTGGAATTTAACGATGCTATCCACCACGAACCGGGCCTCGGCCGCCTCGTTGGCCCCGCTGAACACCTCGGGTGGATCACCGCCTTCCTGTGTGGTAAACAGCGATTTGGTGAATTTTTCCTCCGCCTGTTCAATGATGGAGTTGGTCAGGCTGAGGATGGGCTGGGTGGAACGATAGTTTTGTTCCAGCTTGATGATACTGGTGCCGGGGAACTGCTTGGGAAAACGCATGATATTATAAAAATCAGCGCCCCGGAAACTGTAAATCGACTGGGCGTCATCGCCGACCACCATTACATTATCATGGTTTCGGGCCAGAAGGCGGACGATTTCCGCCTGGATCAGGTTGGTGTCCTGATATTCATCAACCAGAATGTACTGAAAGCGGTCGGAGATCAGGGCGCCGGCCTCTTCGGATTCGGCCAGCAGACGTTGCCAGTTGACCAGCAGGTCATCATAGTCCATGAGGCCGTGATCCAGTTTGAATTGGTTGTAATGATCACGAATTGCATGGAAATCATTGATAAACTCGGACAGATGGACCTGATTTTCAAAGACCAGTTCTTCCAGGGGGCGGGATTTGTTGACGGCGCCGGAAATCAGGTTCATGATGACCCGTTTGGAGGGGAATCGTTTGCCCGCCCCTGTGAGGCCTAATGACGATTTGATCAGGTTGATGATCCCCTCGGCATCACCACGGTCAATAATGGTAAAGCCCGGTGGAAAGCCAAGGTGTTGGCCGTACTGGTGCAAAAGCATGTTGGCTGTGGCGTGAAAGGTGCCGCCGATGACCCGTCTGCAGCTTTGGCTGCTGAGCTGGGTGGCCCGATAGAGCATTTCCTGGGCCGCTCTTCGGGTAAAAGTGAGCAGCATGATGGATTCCGGCGTCACACCCTGTTCAAGAAGATAAGCCATCCGGTAGACCAGTGTCCTGGTTTTGCCGCTGCCGGCCCCGGCAATGACCAAGATCGGCCCGGAACCGTGGGTGGCGGCGGCATACTGGGCCTCGTTGAGGGCCTTACGGGAAACCGGGGAATGTTCAGGAGGCGCAGTATCTGGAAGCATGGTGTCTGGGGCGGAGTTTTTTTGCATCAGATCATTCTACCATAGAGCCTTCTCCGGTGCAACGGCTGTTGACAGAGCGTGAAGTCATCAGGTAAAGTGTTTTACTCGGTAGTCGAAAGACCGTTATCGACAAAAAACGAAACACGAACTTTGCCATTTGCCTGTAGTAAGTTTTTTAAACAGACAAAAAAATAAAAAATATGAATACGCTTACCACTGCTTTTGATGATCAAGTGTTACATGATCTCTTTCCGCCCGGACGGACCAATGATTTTTTTGAGGCCCTGTTCGGTGACGCCGATGAGGGCGCCTATGATATTCATCTGCGGTTTGATGGACACGAGGCGACAACAAACAGTCTGCGGTTTTTTCTGGACCTGATCGAACGTCCCGGTTGCTGTCTTGCCTGTAATTTGACCTATGGCCTACCCGAGGTCTTTTCCCGTCACCCGGTTATCAACATCAAGGGTCTGGTCGCTGATATCGAGGAAAAGTTAGATGGTCGGGCCAGGTGCGTGGATTGGCAATTGGGGACAACCGTCCAGCAGAGCAAAGGCCTGTATTCCATTCCGATGATCATTCAACTGGGTTGAGAAGAACCATGCCCGGGCCTAAAGACGGATGGAATGAACGATATGTCAGTGGTGATGTGCCTTGGGATACCGGATGTCCCGACACCTATCTTGTGCAAATGGTTTCGCGCTGGCCCCTGTGCCGGGGGCGGGTTCTTGACGTCGGCTGCGGTACCGGCACCAATTCCATCTGGCTGGCCCGGCAGGGTTTTGATGTGGTCGGACTTGATATTTCCGGGGAGGCCATAGCCATTGCCCGCAGGCGTGCGGAAGAGCAGGGCGTCTCCTGCCGATTTGTCAGTGAAGATTTTCTCCAATTTGATGTCGAGGATGGAGAGTATATCTTTCTCTTTGACCGGGGATGCTTTCATTCCATTCCGACGGAGAAGGGACGCAGGTTATTTGCCGCCAGGGCCGCTCAAATACTGGTTCCCTGCGGACTCTGGTTGAGCATGATCGGCAACAGTGATGATCCGTTGCCCGACCAGGGCCCGCCCAAACTCTCGGCCCTGGAGATCGCAACGTTCATGGAACCTCTTTTTGAAATACTCCATCTGGGTTCCTGCATGATTGAGTCAAGATGGGGGGAGCCGCCCCGTTTCTGGCAGTGCCTTTTAAAAAAGCGATAAAAAATAGGTTTTCAATTTATGAGGCATCCAGGACAACTTGCTGTATTTTGACCAAAAACTTATGGGTTTCGTTAGTGAAAAGTTTAAAATCTTTATGCCATCCATCCTTTTCTGGGATCAATCGACCTAAAGCATCAAGTATATTCCAAGTCCAGTGGGTGATTTCATAACAACATATAAAATATCTTTTTTTATCAAACTTGACGCCTAAATAAATAACAAGTTCGTCGCGATCCAGTTTGATTAAATTTTGAATGGCTCTTCCATCTGAATGCACAAAATGAGAAAATTGAGTTCGATAATCTCCAGTAATTTTTTTATCCATTTTTGATGGATGCTCAATTGCATTTCTCATCTTCTCAATTTTTGGTGGTTTTTTGCTTGGTTCTAACCATCTGCTGGCTTCGTGGGGATTTTGTTCAACATACCAATACGTTATCCAGCTTTCAAAGATAAAACGAAAGTTGCTTAAAGCCTGAAAATATAGTCCCTTACTTGTCAAATCTATGGAAGAATACAGAGAGTTGAAGCTTTGACTGAGGAACCCAAATTGTACAATTTTGTCATCTGACTTTTTAGTACTCGGAATGGTTTCCAATCCTAAATAAAAGAGACTTAATCCTTTTTGGATGAATTGTAATTCGTTAGGGTAATGGCGTGTTGTTTCTTGCATTACCCAGTTTATTTCATGTTGAAAATTTATCCAGCCAATGGCGTTCATGTTGTTTTTATTAACAGAATCTTTACCCAAAATTAATGCACCGCCACCTGGGAACGACCGTTCTTTTTGGCCTGGTAGAGAATATCATCGGCCTGTTCCAGCCATTGATGTTTGCTTATCTCCGGTCGCCATTGGGCCAGACCGATGCTGATGCCGAGTTTGGCCTGTCCTGCCGTAATATCCAGATATTCGACTGCCCGGCAGAGTCGCTCTCCCAGATTACGGGCGGCGGCCATATCCGTATTAGGCAGTATCAGAAGGAATTCATCTCCTCCCATCCTGACCAGCAGGTCGGAGGTGCGGATCTGCTCCTGCAGCGCTTTGCTGACCTGCTGCAGCACCCTGTCGCCCATCAGGTGGCCCATGGTATCGTTGACATCCTTGAAATGATCGAGATCAAGAGCGGCCAGGGTGAGCGGGCAGTCATATCTGTCTGCCTGTTTGATAATTGAGTCGATACGTTCTTCAAAAACCAGGCGGTTGGGCAGGCCGGTGAGAGCATCTCTACGGGCCTGGGCGAAGATTTTTTCATAGTCCATGGTTCGTTTGAGCGGCTCCGCCAGGATGCTGAATGATTCGTTGATCAGTTCGATATCGTCTGCCGGTACAGGATCATTTTTTCTGAGCAGAAGGAGAAGTGTGTTGCCGTCATCTTCCGCAAAATTCCACTGATAGGAGTGTATGCCGTCCGCTATTCCTGCCTGTTCTTCGCTCCCCGAATTGTGTAACAGCTTCTTGGCTATGTCAATGATATAGCGACGTTCAGGGCCGTGGCTTGAGCAGAACAGGTGCATGCGCTGCCGGGTTGGATTATGATATCCGATCAAGTCATGGCTCACATGTTCGGCAAGCCAGATGGAATAGGTTTCAATGATACCGGGTAGATCCAGAACACCGGCCAGGCGCTGGTAAAGGCTGTTGACCTTTTGCAGCCGCTTGGATTGGCGTTCGAAATGCCTGAGTTGGGAGAGCAGTTGGTCCAGATTGTTTTCCGCCCAACGACCGGGTGCAGGGGATTGCTGTACACTGTTCATGGTATTCACTTTGTAGTTTTCCATAAGAGTTGTTTGGCAAGTGCCGAACGGATATTTCAGTTACTCTATTGTAATGCGAAAAATGTGCCGGTTTTTTGTTTTTTCTAAAATGCTATCATTTCAAATAGTTGCTTGATGTCTATTCCCAGAGATGCGGGGAGATGCCTCGTAAAGTCGAAAATTTGACATTGAGCAACAGGTCTGATAGAGCACGAGTGCAAGAGAAGAACACACAGGACAGGACATGAATATAGGGCAAATGTTTATGGTCGGCTTTCGTGGTACGGCTGTCGATGCAAGCCATTGGATCATTAAGGGTATCGTGCGGCAACATCTGGGCGGTGTCATTCTTTTTGATCGCAATGTGGACGGATCGGTGCAGAATATCAGTTCCCCCGCCCAGTTGCAGGTGTTGACGGCGATGCTGCAGGAATACGGCAACGGGCGGCTTCTCATCGGCGTGGATCAGGAGGGCGGCCGGGTTTGTCGTCTCAAGGCCCGTGATGGATTTCCGGAAACCGTCAGTGCCGAAATGCTGGCCGGTTTTGACGATGAAAAGGCTGCGGCAACTGCCGACGAAATGGCCGCCACTTTGGTTGCGTATGGCATTACCCTGAACTTTACGCCGGTGGTAGATCTTGATTGTAATCCGGACAATCCGATTATCGGCCGGTATCAGCGCAGTTTTTCCGATGATCCCGAACAGGTGGTGCGTTGTGCGCGTCTTGTTATAGAGGCCCATCACCGACACGGCATAGGCTGTTGCCTGAAACATTTTCCTGGTCACGGCAGCGCCGGCGCCGATTCCCATCTCGGCTTTGTTGATGTGACAGCGGACTGGCAGGAGCAAGAGCTTGTTCCCTTTGCCCGTCTCATTGATATGGACGTAGTCGATGCAGTGATGACCGCCCATATCGTCAATCGCAGGCTTGATCCACAGGGAATGGTTGCGACCCTGTCCCGGCCGATCATTACCGGCCTGCTTCGGCAGCGGCTTGGCTTTGACGGGGTGGTGATTTCCGATGACCTGCAGATGGGGGCCATAACAAAAAAATGGGGGTTTAGCGAGGCGGTGCGTCGTGCGGTCCTGGCCGGGGTTGACCTGCTGGTGATCGGCAACAATCTTGCGTGTAGACAGGATGCGTTGCGCGTGGGAATAGCGTGCATCCAAAAGATGCTTGACAGGGGCGAGATTGATGCCGATTATATCAAGGCATCATTGGATCGGATTTCACGTTTACAGCAGAAGACAGCAGGAAAAACCAGCATGCCTTAACGGCACAACAAACCATGCAAATTAACAGGTTACGTCTATAACACGCGTAATCCTATTTTCGGATAAAGACCATGGAACAGCAACAGACCCACAGCCTTGTCGTAGGATACATCCTCTGGATTTTCGGATTTCTGGGCGCACACAGATTTTATTTCGGCAAGCCCATATCCGGCACCATCTATTTCTTCACCCTCGGCATTTTTTTTATCGGCTGGATTGTCGACCTTTTTTTGATCCCCTCCATGGAGCGGCAGGCGGATATCCGATTTACGCCGGGACCGATTGATTACACCGTGGCCTGGATACTGCTCGTGTTTCTGGGCCTTTTTGGTGTGCACCGGATGTATATGGAGAAGTGGTTTTCAGGTATCTTGTATCTCCTGACCGCCGGTCTGTTCGGCATCGGCTACATCTATGATCTCTGGACATTAAATGACCAGATTACCCTGATTAATGGGGCAAGCATTCCCGCTTGTTGATGACTTCTTCCCTGTTCTATTGTAATTTAGTGGTCTCCTGATCACCAAAAAGCTGGCGGATACCGTGTTGCCGTTCCTTTTCCGTGATCATCTGTGCCGCCTCTTCCTCGGAGATATGTAATGATTGGGCAAGGTCGGCCACGTTATAGCAGGGTTCTCCGGTTGCTGTGAAAGCGGTAGGTACAAGATCCGGAAAACTCTCTTTCGTTGCATGGCCGGATGCCTGCCGTAAAAGCTCCTGAATTTCAGGAGGCCCATAGAGCATAAGCCATTCCACGGCTTCAGCCCATGTCCGGCTGTCTACGGTCGGGTGTTGCATGATTTCCATTGCCGTTTCCACGGTCCACTGGTCTTGTTGTACGCTCATGGTGTTTTTGTTGGTGATGGCGTCGTAAAAATTTCGATCTACTGCGTCGTGTGTCCTGCGGCGATTCTCAATATACTATATATAGTTCGGCGATCAAGTCATTTGTCTGCCGGGAAGACAAGGGTTTGTCGTCGGCATCTTTGGGGACTTGACTATTATGCATATATTGCTAAAGTAGTGCATAACAGTATGTCGCTTGAGTTGGGTATGATTTGGTTGTGTATGCTCTGCGTGGGGCATCCAAGCTTTTCGTCAATTATTGAATAGTGGGGGATGAGATGAGAACTACACTGGATTTGCCGGAAGATTTACTGCGTGAGGCAATGAAAACAACGAATATAAAGACAAAGACAAGGGTTATAATAACGGCACTTGAAGAATTGGTTAGAAAATCAAAGATATCTGAATTGAAAAAATATAAGGGAAAGGTTGATTTGAATATAGATTTAGAAGTTGTCAGGGGACGTAAATGTCGGTCCTGGTAGACACTTCTGTATGGATAGATTATTTCCGTAGTGGTAAGAATTGTGAAAAGCTTGATTTTTTGATAGATGAAAATCTTGTGGTAATTAATGATTTGATTTTGGCAGAGCTTGTTCCTTTTTTGCGAGTTAGGAATCATCGTAAAATTATCAGGATACTTAATGATATAAACAGATTGCATATGTTGATTGATTGGAGTGAAATTATAGATTATCAGTGTAGATGTTTAAAAAATGGTATTAATGGTATGGGTATACCTGATTTGATAATAGCTCAAAATGCAAAACAGAATAATTGTGAAATATACTCTTTTGACAATCATTTCAGATTGATGAGTGGTGCCTTAAAATTGAAATTGGTGGAGTAGAGAATCGGCTTCGCCGTTAACCCGCATATTTCACAAAGGTCGTCGCGAAAGGCATGGTGTTTTCGGGCCTTGCAGAGCAGATCACTTGTGAAATATGCAAGCTAAGACCCACCACAGAACACGACTCCTCGGAGTCTACGTTCCGCTGCGCTTACCTGTATATTCGTGTTTTTACTTAGCCATCTTTAATCATTGTCTGGACTTTTTACGGTGCGCCAGGCCAAGCCTGGCTGATCTTGTAAGCTGAAAGGAGCTTACCATATAAATTATTGGTTGTATATGTAGGAAGCCGGGCGGCTGTGTTTGGTAACAGCACAGTCG
>WGCP01000143.1 GCA_015493715.1 Desulfobulbaceae bacterium | reverse complement strand
GTCGTTGTTTTGCCGGTGCCGCCTTTTCCTGCCATGGCGATAACTTTTGTCATAATCCGTACCATAAGTTAAACGATAAAAAAACGGGGAACCATCTGTAAATAGTATAAGTTTACTCCAAAAAAAACAGTATTCCAAGAGAAACCGTCACTGCATGCCCTTATGAAACGAGGCTGACTTCTCTTTCCACTGGACGAGCAGGATGATCTGCCTTACTGTTTGCGGTACTTGGACGAGGCAGACGGTAGGCAACCCGACTCGTTTATATGAAGAATGCTTCCTGCCCGGGATCCGGGCAAGTTTGACCAGTATGGAGAATTATAATGAATTATAGGGCCGCTCTTTTCGACCTTGACGGAACACTTCTTGATACGCTCTATGATCTCGCCGATGCCGCCAATCGTGTGCTTGCATCTATGGGGATGCCTGTTCATAACGTAGAAGAATATAAATATTTTGTCGGCGATGGTTTGGCAACCCTTATTGAGCGAATTGTTCCTGCCGGTCAACGTGACGAAGAAACATTGCGCCGGATTATTGATGCCTTTCGGCAAGATTATGGTGCCCACTGGCACGTGAAAAGCCGTCCGTATGCCGGTGTGCCGGAGATGCTCACCGGCCTGCAAAATCTTGGTATGCGGCTTGCCGTTCTTTCAAACAAACCCCATGATTTTACAAAACTCTGTGTACAATACATGCTTGCCGATTTTCCTTTTTATCCCGTACTTGGTCAACGCGAAGGTGTACCTAAAAAACCCGATCCCGCCGGTGCCCTTGAAGCGGCAGCCTTGCTTGACATTCCGGTAAAGGAAATTCTTTATTTCGGAGACACCTCTGTTGATATGCGAACGGCAACAAGGGCTGGCATGACTGCGGTTGGCGTACTCTGGGGATTTCGGGATGAAAAGGAACTGGCCGCAAGCGGTGCCGATTATCTGATTCGACATCCCCATGAAATTCTTGACCTGTTGGCCGAGGAAAGAGTATAGACAAATCCTTCCAGTGCGTCGTTTCCAGTGTTCTTAACCTGTAACTTCAAAATTTAAAATCCAAAATCCTAAATTCGTAATTTGAAAATATTCCGATGAATACTGTATTGTTAACCTATGCCGGACCGCCGCTGATCGGTGCTTTTATTGGCTACTTGACCAATAAAATAGCCATCAAAATGCTCTTTCGTCCTCTGAAACCATGGTATATTTTTGGCCTCCGTGTTCCCATGACCCCAGGTGTTATTCCGGCTAAACGCCATGAACTGGCTGAAAATATCGGCGTTATGGTGGGCGAACACCTGCTCACCGCCCGTGACATCGGCACCGCGCTTTCCATGGAGCCGTTTCAGAACCATCTGCATACCCTGGTCGAAGACCGGGTGAATACCGTATTGACCACCGACCTCGGCGCCGTTTTATCCCTTGTGCCCGAGAGATTCCGATCCTATGCCAAAGTGGGTCTTCGTACCTTGAAGTATCAGGTGAAAGACGGGATCCACAGCTATCTGGAGAGTGAGTCCTTTGCAAGCGTATTTACCGGTGCCGTAAACGAGCAATTGGTACTGTATGGTAATAAAGAATTGAACCTGCTGATTACGGAAGAAAAACGTCACCAGTTGTATGACTTTTTTGATGGACTCCTTGATCGCATCGTACACAGCGCCCGGGTGGAAGATCACGTAAGCCGTTTTTTACAGGAGCGGGTACAACAAGCCGCCCGAGAAGGAAAATCTATCCATGATCTGTTGCCGGAACCGTTTATAGATCTTTTGCTGCAAACGATCAGCTCGCAGACTCCGGCACTTCTACAACGTCTGGCCGGCATGATTGCTGAACCAAAAATCCGTGGCAGGATTATTCAGGCGGTCATCGACGGCGTGGATCATTTTCTTTCCTCCCTTGGTCCCATGGCGGCGATGGCCAAGGGGTTTATTGATATGGAAAGCCTGGACGGAAAAATTCGCGATTATCTTGTCGACCATGAGCAGGAACTCGAAGAATGGCTGCAAAGCGAAGAAGTACAGCGGGAATTTATTCGTGTGCTTGAGCAGCAGGCACGAAAAATGCTGCAGACGCCGATAGGTGATCTGCTTGCCCGGTTTGACGAGGACCAGTTCGAGCGAATTTGTCACTCTACGGCTGAACAACTGCTTGCTCTCCTGCAGACCAGGGGTGCCCTTGAAACATTGTCGTTTTTGTTGCGGGAAAGCATGGAAGACATGCTTGAGCATGGAGATCTGCCCATTGGACAAGTCTTTGACAGACTGTTGCCTGGAGAACATGGGGTGAGAATGCGGGAAAAATTGATCGGGGAATTGCTGGGCACGCTGCAATCTGTGAGAAGCAGAAGATTGATTGGCCGCATGGTTGACCGGATGATTGATTCCCTTACCGACCGTCCCGTTGGTATTCTTTCCCGTCTGATGCCGCCGGGTGTGCGCAAGGGTATTGCTGATTATATTGTTTTAACCGCCAACACAATGCTTTTACGTGAGGTTCCCGGACTGGTCAAATCGCTCAATATCAGTCGACTGGTTACCGATAAGGTCGATTCCCTGGATCTTCTCAGGCTGGAGAGGCTGCTGTTGTCCATTATGGAGGAACAGTTTAAATATATTAACTTATTCGGCGCTATCCTGGGTTTTTTCATCGGCCTGATAAATCTGGCCCTGCTGCAATTTTGAGGAGCTCATATCAATAAGGAACATGTTGCATGCTCTTGTTTAACACCCGAATATTTACTGGATAGTCACAGGCCCGCATGATACCAGGATTTTGAGTGTAATGGTTCTGGTCTGTGGTTGCGGAACTGATCTTCCACACCCATCTAACTTGAGCGTTTCACTCATTTGCAAAATAACAAAAAATCATAATACCATATTGCTTGACAAACAAAGTGTTGCAAATGAGTGAAACCCGGTGGAATCACCAGTTTGGCACAATTTTCTCTATCACCGGTTGTTCCATGGAAACACATCTATAATGAACCAACCGAATTATCGTATCCTGCGCCAAAATAAAAATTGCTCAATTTAGCAATTAATGAAAGGTAAATCGGTAGGAAAAAGTTTTTGGGTTGAGGTGGTCCAGGGTTTTATCACCTATCTGGGCAAATGGATAGCCAAAGGTATTGATCGGTCCTCCCTTTTGAGGCGGGTTGAGTTGTATGTCTCTGTCGACGGCAAGTTTTACCCTGTATGCATCCCAGCCGCCCCAGAAATAATCCCGATAGGCTTTGGTTTGCGCATCGTTTAGATGAAGATGCTCTTTGAGCATTTTCTTTCTGACATCAGCAGGGTCCACCGGTACCCAGTCATAGCCCGGCAGGTAAAATTCAGCCCAGCAATGCTGCCAGGTCGATATATCCTGATCTGGTTTTTTTCCCAGCCGAATACCGAATATTTCACGGGCCGGAATGCCTGCAGCCCGGCACAGCGCAACGAACACGGAGTGTATGTCCGTGCATTTCCCCCCAGGTCGTTTGAGCAATAAACAGACGTCTCCCTTGCCGTAGCCCATTGTCTTTGGCTCCCTGTACATATTTTCACAGGTCCAGTCATAAATTGCCTTTGCCTTGGCAAGAACCGTTGTCCTGCCCCTGGTAATTTTATCCGCCAGTGTTTTGACCGGCCCGTCAATGGGGCCAAGACTTGTCGGCGCCAGATAAAGGGCAAAATCAGCCCGATTCCATGCTCCTTCCTGGTCAGGAAAGTTTCTGCGGGTGACTTTCTTGCGAGTGACATGAAAGGAAAGGGTGAGACTGCGGCTCTGCGCATCTTTTTTCCAACGGGCATAAAGTATTGGGGTGGAATACTTTTGGTCGGAATAGACGGCTGATTCCGCATAGTCTCCTGTAACTGAAATGTGATCAATAAGTTGGTCACGGTCGGAAAGAGGATAGGGTATCCAGAGTTGCGCCACCTCGCCCTTTTGATGGTTGGATAGATCAATCTGCATGGTTATGGTGCCGCTCACGGATTTTTCGGCTGATGCCGTAATCGGCATTACCAGAATGCAGAGTGTTACAATAAGGTAAAAACATGTTTTTCGATAAAGCAACATTTTTTCTGTAATTTAAGAAATCCTTTCGTTGTTAATATGTTGTCATAGCCATCCGGGTCAGTCGAGATCAAGGCCAAGCCGCTTCGCGGTGCTTCGCAGCCTTGACACGACTTCCCAGGATGGCTGAACCTGCAAGT
>WGCP01000142.1 GCA_015493715.1 Desulfobulbaceae bacterium | reverse complement strand
GCCTCTATCAACCTCAGGACCAATGGTCCCAAATCAGTGATTATTCAGATTATGATACAACATTCCTTACAAAGAACACGTCGATGGCTACAGAGGCGGTTGAGAAATCAACGGCGGTTCAGTCGGTTGTCGACCATACCGGCACCTGCAGTAGAGCATGCAGCAAAAAAGACCATTCCTGTACATCCTGCTGAGCATATTGCAGAAGCCTTGTCTCTTGATCCTCTGCGTCCACGAGCGAAAAAACAATCGGCTGCCAGGCCTTTACCTGAAAAAACACCGGCAACAAAGGCTGAATCCGGCCCTCGCAGGACCAGTGAAAAATGGAATATTTCCTCGTTTCAGGTCGATCGGATTGACGGTAAATCCAGATTCCATGATTTTGATCTTCCCCTTTCTCTGATGCGGGCCATCGCCGACCTTGGCTTTGAGTATTGTACGCCTATCCAGGCCAAGGCCCTTCCCGACGCCCTGGCCGGTAAAGATCTTGTCGGCAGGGCCAGCACCGGCACCGGCAAAACGGCGGTTTTCTTGATAGCATTGTTAACAAAACTTCTTCAAGAAAAACGTTCTCCCCAGCCGGGAACACCGCAGGCTTTGATCATCGCTCCGACCAGGGAGCTTGTCATGCAGATCGCAAAAGACGGACACCTGCTTGCCAAGTATACGCCGTTTAGTATTATTGCGGTCTATGGAGGGACCGATTACCAGGGTCAGATGAGTCGGCTTGAAAAGGGAAGGGCCGATATAGTGGTGGCAACGCCGGGTAGATTACTCGATTTTGTCGGGAAAAGGGTAGTGCGGCTGCATCAGGTGCGAACAATGATTATTGATGAGGCGGACCGGATGCTTGATATGGGCTTTATCCCCGATGTCAGAAGAATTATCGGAAGGACGCCGAAAAAACAGGATCGACAGACCATGCTTTTTTCGGCGACTATCACCCCTGATGTCAAGCGCCTTGCCGAACAATGGTGCGTGAATCCGATTTCTCTGGAAACCGAACTCGAGCAGATGACGGTGGATACGGTTGAGCAGATCGTCTATATGACCACCACCGCCGAAAAATATAATGTTTTATATAATACCATTATCTCCGGGAAGCACGAGCGGATTATTGTGTTTACCAATATGAAAAGTGAGGCGAAAAGACTCTATGACCGTCTGCGGGGCAATGACATACAATGCGCTTTGCTCACCGGTGATGTGCCTCAACAGAAACGAATGGCCCGGTTGGAAAGCTTTCGGGCGGGACGGGTGGAGGTGATGATCGCCACCGATGTTGCCGGTCGCGGTATTCATATTGACGGCATCAGTCATGTCTTTAATTATACCCTGCCCTATGAACCGGAAGATTATGTCCATCGCATCGGTCGAACGGGACGGGCGGGCAATTCAGGTATTTCGATCAGTTTTGCCGATGAGGAGGGGGCGTTTTATCTTCCTGAAATCGAGGAGTTTATCGGACGTTCGCTCCCCTGTGCTCAGCCGGAAGAAGCACTGTTACTGCAACCACCTCCCGGACGCACTCTCAAGAAGCCGGTCCGTCGGGGAAGAGGCCAAAAGAAAAGACGGCGATGATCATGCTGTCTCGTCTCATGTAAGTTCGGTACCCCTCAGGTACGGAATGTTTGCGATGCGTTACTTCCTGCATCTGCTGCGGAACAATGTGTTTTGATTGCCGTCAACAGTTGTCCGCTATAGCGGTATCTCCTGTCGGCAGACATTCTCTGTCGGCTGCCGGCGGTTTTGTTGTTTCTTCAGAATACCAATCCACGCCGATGCCGACGGGATTGTCAGTTGAAGAAAGAGTACCGATCGCTACGGTTCGACCCGTTGCCGTGTTCGTTTCCGAATACCAGTCCTGGCCAATGCCTGCTTCGGCAACAGTCGGGCCGGTAGGGATGACCAGTTCTATGGCGTTGCTTGCGGGGGCGGTTTCTTCTGAAAACCAATCCATACCGCTTACTGAGCCTGCCAATACACTGCTCGGAAGAGCGAAGACCAGTAAGAATCCTAAGATAGCTATAATTTTTCGAGTTGTCATGATGGTCTCCTCTTTTGTATAAACGTCTTTTCCTTCACAGGTTGTACCCTGTTAAAAAACGTTTAGGGTGATGGCGATGAAAAAGCGTGCTGTCGGGACATCCTTTGTCATGAAGGTGTGGACGCCTCAGTGTTGTGATTCTTTGTCGCTCATGGCGTTTATAATAGGACAGTCGGCTAAGGTTCTGTCCCGGGAGCAGGCCTCGAATAAAATATTCAGGGCATCACGTATTTTTATAAGGTCATCTATTTTTCGGTTGATATCTGCTAATTTCTGCTCCGTGTGTTTCATGATATCGCCACAGGTTGATGCCGGATCCGTCTGCAACTCAAGAAGCTCTTTAATTTCCCGAAGTGAAAATCCCAGCTCTTTTGCCCGTCTGATAAAGCGAAGACGATGTATCGTCGAAACTGGATATTGTCGATAACCTGATTCGTTTCTCGGGGGTGATTCTATCAGACCCCGCCGTTCGTAGAATCGAACCGTTTCAACTCCGATACCTGCCGACTTGGCAACCTTACCGATCATCATGGTCTTCATCACAATTCCTCTCTCTTTGTCTATACTATAATCCCCGTACCATACTACAGGGTCAAGGGGGTGGGTCGCATTTTTGTGAAAAAAGAGAGAAAATTTGGTTTTCCGAGAGAATATTAAGCGGTTGGAAGTATGGGAATTGGTGATCCGGTGGCAGGTGAAGAAATTTGCGGGGCTTTTTCAGGCGTTTGTTGTTTTCGTCACCCTAAGGGACTGTCACGAAATAACTATAACACTTATACATCTCTGCTTCGGGCCATATTTGAACGATCCGCAATCGCAAAATCCTCAACGTAGTATTGCTACGCCTGTGGTTTTGCTCAATTGAATCGTCCAAATCTAACCCAAATCAGAGCGCCTAATCGTCACACTTATTTCGTGCCGGTCCCTAATATCTCTTACTGAAGTAGTCATCAAGGATTTTTCCGTGGTCAAAGACCAGGGGCGGCAGGGAGGCGCGGGTAAATATTTTTGCCTGCAGAGCATCATCTGATCCATGAGGAGTGCCATGCGCCCGGGCGATGAATACGGTTGAGGCCGTATGCTGCCTGGGGTCACGTTCAGGATCAGAATAGGTATGGAACTGCCTGACAAGGGTAACCCTTAGCCCGGTTTCCTCCTTTGCCTCGCGTATGGCGGCGTGTTCGTAGGATTCTCCGTAATCGACAAACCCGCCGGGCAATGCCCAGCCATGGGGAGGATTTTTTCGCTTAATGAGGACAATACCCCCTCCGATTTCAATGATAATGTCCACGGTGGGAACGGGGTTTTTGTACAGGGGGATTGTGGTACCGCACTTGGGACATTTCATGGAGTATGTATTTGAAAATTGCTCGTGAAGTGACGTGGTTCCGGTCGATTCTCAAGAGTTGTTGTGGTTGGGGTAAAAATCTTGATCCAGCCATGCTGGTTTATCCGTTATTCTTCCAGGCAGAGTGTTCGGATGTCCCGCCAGCTACCGACGGTGGGCAGGGAATGGCGGTTCTTGTTCCAGGGGTGGTCAAAAACAATAGCGCCGATACCGGCACTGTTTAATTGGGTACAGGTTTCGGCTCGGTCGTCAATAAAATGGGTGAGGCCGCCTTGTTTAATATGCAGCGCCTTGTCGTCATGGGCACCCATGGCAATGATCCGGATACGGGAGCAGGTTGTGGCGGGCAGGAATTTTTCCAGCCAGGCATAGACGGGCTTCGCGTCGGGTCTGGCGGTGACGACCATCAGCTCCGCCTGCTCGGCAAGCTCGCCAAGGACCTGCACTGCATCGGGCATGGGTTGCAGGCCGGTTCCTATGGAATCAAGCAGGATTTCCATGAAGATCGACTGAACAATTTCAGGCGCGATTTGCAGGCACTGTTCTACCTCAAAATTCGTGATATTTTCAATACGGATATTACAAAAGTTGTATTTCTTACAGGCCAGTCGGATAAAAACCTCGGCGGTGTCGGCAATGACGCCGTCAAAGTCAAATCCCAGAGAGGCTGGATCGATTTTTTCCTGTCTGTTGTTCACACCGCCGCCTGCCATGATTGTTCAATTTTCCTGACTTTGCGGACAAGTTCTGCGTTCACCGGCGTATTGATTCCCAGTTGTTTTCCCTCGTCGACGATAAATCCGTTAATGGCTGCAATTTCGGTGGGACGTTGCTTGAGAACATCCTGTAACATGGAAGAACTGTTGTTCCTTGTCCTGCGGCAGACGGCAAAGGCTGTGGCAATTGGATCGTTAAAAATCTCAACTTCCCGTGCTCTCGCCACTTCCATGGCCTCGGAAACGGCTTTTTTCATGCTGCTTCGTATTGAACAGGAGGTGAGCAGCTGACCGTTTTTTCGCCTATGAATGGCTGTTAAAGCATTGATTGCCACATTGACAAAGAGTTTTTCCCAAAGTCGGGGCAAAATGTCCGGCACAACTTCCGCCTCAAGATCAGCCTGATTGAAGAGAGAGGCCAATTTTACCAGGCGTTTTGGGGGAGAGGGGGTTTGGGAGAGCAATCCGAATCGGGTTACTCCGGCGCCACCGTCCATGACCTGACCTGGAGCCGTAAGCGTTGCTCCAGTCGAGGAGACGGCAGCAACACCAATACCCCTTGTCTGCCGTAGCGCTTCAAGGTGAGCCATGCCGTTCTGCATGCCGACAATCAGAGTGTCTTTTGTAATGAGGGGAGCGGCTTGCAGCAGGGCCACTGCAGCATCACCGCTCTTGACGCAGAGAAGAACAACCTCGCATTCGGAAATATCCGCCGGGTCGGTGGTAATTACCGGATGAATTGTAGTTCTGTTTTCATTTCGGTATAAGGTGATTCCCTCTCCGGTAAGACAGCGTGCGCGTTGCCGGTCATGATCAAGCAGGGAAAGGGTTCCGCCCTCTCCCTCAAGCCATGGTGCAAGCCGCACCGCCAGCATTGATCCAAGGGCGCCCGGGCCGACAAGGACAACATGCATGGCAAAAAGATTATTTTATTTCGGCATCCTCGATAATTACCTTGTATTTGTAGCCGGCACCGAAATCCTTATCCGCATGCAGGGTACCTTCTACAACCACAACCGAATCAAGCTTCGGGTCAGCCATGGTCGTCACAACGAGATCATGAGTATTATCCATGGGATTACCGGTGCCGTCCTGAATATGGACCCAGTTTTTGCCCATGATCATTCGGGAAACTTTAACCACCTCGCCGCGGACCCTTACTTTTTTATTGTTCAGTTTTTTCCCCTGGTTGAAACACTCTCCGACCGTAAAGGCATTGTCTCCATCGGCCTTGTCGACTTTAATGTCCTTGGAGGGTACAACAGCGCTGCCGCTGCCGCCGGAGGCCATCATGGCCCCGCCCATCATTGCCGCACCTCCGGCTATGGGACCGGCCGGCTTTCCTGCACTATGCTCTGCCCTCATGGCCTCGGAAAAGCTATTGTTTTTGCCTGCGGTCATTGCTGCCTTGCCGCCATGTGGATTGGACATTGATGCTTTAGTGGTATTGCCGATGCCGGAAGAAAAAATTATTGAATCAAAGGTGCGTCCAAGGGTTTTCGATTTGAAATTGGTCATGGTCATTCCCGGTTGGCACACAATCTGCTGTCCTTTTGTGACCTTGGTTGCCGGAACCGCAACCCAGATATCTCCTTTGTTCCCGTGCAGACGGAGGTATGTGTAGCCTCCGGAGTTCATGGTTTCAAGCACCTTACCCTGGATGGGCTTTGTTGCAGCAACGGCGGCGGATGCATTGCCCGGCTGGGTCAGACAGATCGTGGTTAGGAAAAGTGTAGTGAGAAAAATACCGGGAAAAAATCGTAAACGAAACATGATTGACCTCTTTAAAAATAATAGGAAAAATAAGGTTATTATACGGAAGTTTGGACCGGCTCTGCCGAATTACCGGGAAAAGTTTAAAAAAATATTCGGTTCATTGTATCCAACTGGCCGAAATTTTCAAAAGATGAACAGGTAGGTTGGAGTCCTGATCAGCAGATTGCTGTATTATTCGCTGTTGACGGCACCAAGTTTCAGCAACCTCCTTGCACATATTTGCTATTTTATAAGCAGTTGCCCGGCGGCTGTCAAGTATCATCCTTCGGGTGTATTATGCTTGATAGAGCATAGTCCGTTTCCGGACAGACACGGTTACGTCTGCAGAAAAGTTTTCCGATTGACATAATAATGAATATTATTATAAAGTAAAATGAACTATCAAGTAATGTGGAAAGTACCATTTTCCCGCCTTGTTGTCCATTTCATTTGTGGAGGTTTTTCATGGGGTTATTTACTCTTTTAAACTTACAGAGTAATTTGGTTGTGGATTGGGACATGTGTCCGGAATATACTTTTGGTACCTTTGAATCCTGGGGTGGTAAGGAACGGATTCGTAGTAAGAAAGAACACATTTATTATTTTTTTATTGATGCCTGGGAAGAAGTTCCCCGGCTTTGTCTTATGGAGCGAGGGATTAAGCATGCTCGTGTCGTTGCGGAAATACTTGCCCCGGAAGATATGGTACAGAGGTGTGTGGACGAGCAGGGCAAGGTAGCCCTGTATGAGAGAACCTATGGCATCAATGAAGAGTTGAAGAATTGGCTTGAGGAAAATATCATTGAGGCAAAGGACTCTACCGGGATTGTTCCTCTTTATGAAAAAGAACAGGAAAGACTAGGGGAGAGTGGTCTGCCCGGCGCCGACGAACCTCAGCCCGAAGTGCGAACCATTACGCTTCCCGGTGGACCGGCGGAACTTGCCGAAGAAGATGTTGTTGCCCTTGTCAAAAAATATAACCTTGTTGATCATGAGCGCCATCCCGCAGGAGAGTTTACCAATGTGCTTGTCGATAACGGTGATGGGAAAACAGTGACCGACCTGGTGACGGGATTGATGTGGCAACGGGAAGGCTCGGATATTATGAGTCATCGTTCCATGCGTAAGGCGCTTGAGAAAGTCAACGATGAGGGGTTTGCCGGTTATACCGACTGGCGTTTTCCTTCCATGGCAGAAGCCCTTTCCCTGATGGAACGGCAAAAAGAGAAGGACCAGTTCCTCCATCCATGTTTTTCCACGGAGCAGCCGTTTATCTTTGTCGATGCCGTTCGTAAACCGGGAGGATATTGGTTCGTCGACTATAAGCATGGTCGGGCATTTTGGTCTTCCGGGACTATTCCGGGAGGCTTTGGCCGTTTTTGCCGCGTTGATACCAAGAGAAAATGAAAAAGTCCTTGAATTGATTATTGCCAAATTATACTATATTAAGAGGGAAAGGATCTCTCGCTGGAGGAATCCTTGCGTATCTTTTACGTTGTTCCGTCTACCAGCGACGGGCGCCGATGTTCAGGGGCGCAGAGTATTGCAATGCGCTGATCTAAACTGAAAAAGACGAAGGAGGCTTGACCATTGAAGCGGATATTGGTTGTAGACGATGAGGAGCAGATTCGTCAGATGTTGGCACAAATGCTTGGCCATGAGGGATATGAGGTGCATACTGCGGAAAATGGAGAAGAAGGTATGCGTCTGGTAACCCGCTATGCCTTTGATTTGATTATTACCGACATGATCATGCCGGTGAAAGACGGGCTGAAATTTATTATGGAGCTTGTCCGGGATTATCCTGATATGCGTATTCTGGCGATTTCGGGAGGTGGGGCCATTAAAGCGGAACGGTATCTGACCATGGCCGGCTACCTTGGAGATATCGCCACCCTGGAAAAACCATTTAAGCGGGAGGCAATATTAGAGCTGGTGGAAAAACAGCTTGAGCAGGTATCCTGATGATGCTTACCGAAGAAAACAGGAGAGTTTATTTAATGTGTTTTTTGGCTTTTTAGGAGTTGCCTTTAAGTATAATATTTATTGTGTTACCTGAGACGACAAAGGGCCGACGAAGATATTTTCGTCGGCCCTTTGTCGTCTCAGGTAATCTGTTTTATCGTGGCCTTTCATCAGCCCTGGCCAATTGGGTTGGTTTATTGCCGCCATGGAGTCGGGCAATCTGCCTTTTGCGGAGAAAGCCATACTCAACAAGCTTTTTAATATCCGACCACATTGTTTCGCTGCCCATTATCGCGACGATAATTGATCCTTCTTTTCTGGAAAACTTGCCGACATAGGTTTGGCGCGCCGCCAGGGTATATCCCGTTTTTCCGCCCTTGGCCCCTTTGACCCTCCACAGGGCTCTATTATGGTTCCGCAAAGTCCGACCGAAAGAAGTTGTGATTTTGATCTGTCGCATACGCCGGGCAAATTCGCCGTCTCTCATGGCATGGCGAAAAATTGTCGCCAAGTCCCTGGCCGTTGAATGCTGTCCTTTTGCCGTCAGTCCCGTGGCCGTTCGACAGATTGTTTTGGTCGCCCCCCAGAGTTTTGCCCGCAGGGTCATCATGTGGGCGAAATTCTGTTCACTGCCGGCGATTTTTTCAGCCAGGGCAACACTGGCATCATTGGCGGAGGCCAGCAGGACGGCGTTGATCAGGTCATCGGCTTTATACTGTTTTTTGATGTCGAGATAAATTTTTGACCTGGGCATGCGGGCGGCATGACGACTGACATTCACCCTGTCCCCGTTTTTCAGTGATTTGATGGCGATCATCCCGGTGAGTACTTTGATAGTCGAGGCGGGCTGTCTTGGGCTGTCGGGCGCTCGTGCAAATAAGGTGTTGCCTGTCTCCGCGTCCATGATCATAATACTTCTTGAACTGATCCACTTTCCTATCTTCGGCAACCGAAGCGGAGGACGTCGTGCAGGATGTCCTGCAGAGGCCACCCGTTTTTTGACCACGGAAATTTTGCCGTATTCTCCCAGGTCCATCCAGCCGCTTTCCACCACATAATCAACAGAGGCCATTTCCGGTTGTTGTCCGGGGAGGTGTTTGGCCGTGAGGTCAAGGACGGGTATTTGTGCCGCGAGCACACCGGAAGCACAGAGAAGCAGAAAAATAAGAATACTGAAAGTACGTCGTTGTAGACAAGAGTTCATGAAAAAATGATGGGTAAAGGGGATAAACCAGTATGGTTGGACCAAATTTTTTACGTCACTGCCACAACCGGATAAGCGTAGACTTCGACAATAAAAATAACCCGGAGCGATATCACTTCGTGGGCTATTTTCGGATAAAAAGACGTTTCCTCTTCTATTTGTAAAGTGTGGTTCCAGGCTTTGTCAAGTTTTTTGCCGTGCTTTATCGTTATTTTTCTGAAAAAAACATGTGAAATTGTCATATTACGGAAAGAAGATCCGATTGATTTCCGCTGTATTAGGCTTTGACTTTACCTTCTGAACCGGTATACTTTTATAAGTGGCTTTTCGTTGGGGGAAGACGCTGTCCCGTCAGGCATCGGTTGACCTTTAGAGAAAGAAAACAAAAAATTACTATGGCCGATTTACAGTTACCTGTTCTTCAAAAGAGCGTGAATACCTTAAATCAGCTTATTGACGAGAGCTGCCGCAGATATGGAGATTTGCCTGCCGTCGGCATGGCTCTTGAAGACCCGCTTACCTATAATTCTTTTCAGAAGCGGATCCTTCTGGCAGCAGCTCTTCTGCAGGACGGCGGTGTCACCAGGGGAGACCGGGTCGGCCTGTTAGGTGAAAATTCACATAACTGGGTAACCGCCTACCTGGCGATCGTTCGATTGGGTGCCGTGGCTGTTCCGGTGCTTCCCGACCTTCCTGAGGCCGACGTTCATCACATTTTGACGGAAATGGCATGTGATGTCGTTTTTCTTACCCAGCGCCAGATAGAAAAGATTTATGATATAAAAAGAAATTTGCAGACTGTTGTTACCCTGGATGATTATATCGACGATACGGGCGTGCTGCAGGTACAATCCTTCTCCGATTTTCTTGCAACGGCCCGCTCCCGTTTTGTCGATGGGGTGCGTACCGATGCCTTTACCTTTCCCGAGGTGGATGCTCAAGATCCGGCTTCTATCCTGTACACTTCGGGTACGTCTGGTTTTTCCAAGGCGGTTGTGCTTAGCCATGCCAATCTGTGCGCCAATGCTGATTCGGCAAACGCCATTATTTCACTTGAACCCGGGATGGTTTTTTTATCAGTCCTGCCGATCGCCCATACCTACGAGTTTACCGTTGGCTTTCTCCTGCCGCTCAGCAGGGGATGCCGAGTCGTTTATGCAGGTAAAACGCCGACGCCTGCGGTTTTACAGAAAATATGTGCCGGGGAACGGCCGCATGGCATGCTGATTGTTCCCCTCATTATGGAGAAAATTTACAAAAAACGCATTCTGCCGGCTATTGAAAATAGTGCCTTCCTCACATTGCTGTGCCGTTGCGCAATGGGGCGGAAATTTGTTTATCGTAAGATAGGAAAAAAACTGGAAACATTCTTCGGTGGCCGCTTGATGGTTATGGGAATCGGTGGCGCGGCGTTGAATCCTGAGATTGAGGCCTTCCTGCGAATGGCCGGTTTCCCCTATTTGATCGGCTACGGAATGACGGAGACATCTCCGCTTGTCGCGGGCGGACCCTATGGTGATACATCCATTGCCCTGTGTTCAACCGGTAAGCCCATGCCTGGAGTCAGCGTCAGAATTGCCGAGCCGGATGAAAAAAACGGCATCGGCGAAATCCAGGTGCAGGGTGAAAATGTTATGCTGGGGTATTGGAATGATCCCGAAGCCACCTCGGAAACATTCACGGATGACGGCTGGCTGAAGACGGGTGATCTCGGCATGCTTGATACCTTGGGAAATTTGCATGTCAAAGGGCGCTCCAAGTCGGTCATTGTTCTTGCCAATGGAGAAAATATTTATCCGGAAGCCATTGAACATAAGTTAAACAGGTATCCCCAGCTGGTGGAATCACTGGTGCTGGAGAATAGAGGAAAAATTGAAGCCTGGGTCTATCCTGACTATGATTTTATTGACGGGGTGACCGCCGGTCAATCCAGAGAGCAGCGGCACACCTATATCATCTCGCAACTGGAACAGATCAGAAAGGCCGTCAACGGCGAATTGTCATCTGCTTCCAGGTTGTCGCGAATACTGGAACGACGGGAACCGTTTATCAAAACGGCAACCCATAAGATAAAGCGTTATCTATACGCAGCCGACAGTATGCCCGGATCATCGTCGTAGACCGGCAGGAGATCGGTTGGGTAATTTTTACAAAAAAAAACGGAATATTTCAACACAATGAAAAGGAGAACAGCAATGAAAAAATCAATTGCCGGAGCCGCCGTTGTAGCGCTGGCCTTCAGTGCAACCGCCTATGGTTCCGGATATCGGATTCCGGAACAGTCGGTCAATGCCGTTGCCAAAGCAGGGGCGAATGTGGCCCATACCAGAGGCGCGGATGCCGCCTATTATAATCCCGCCAACATGTCATGGATGGAGGATCGCGGCTTTTTTGAAGGCACTGCGGAATGGGTCCGTTTGAAATCCATTTCCTATGCCGACCGACGAACCTCGAGTTTTAACGGCGAATCGGACAAAGAGGATTTTGTGCTGCCGACATTTTTTGCCGTTTCCCCGGATTATCATAATTTTCGCGTAGGTTTTTCTTATGGCGTCCCTGACGGTCTGTCGAAAGAATGGCGTCAGCCGTTTCCGAAAACCGTTGCCAACGAGTTTACCTTGAAGGTCTTTGAGTTCGGGGTCTCGGGCTCGTATAAAATCAATGAGATGTTTTCACTGGCCGCAGGAATCCGAACCATCTATGCCGATGCAACGGTGCGCAGCTCCGGCATGGTCGCGCCCGGAGTAACCGCAAGCCGTGATATGGACGGTAACACCTGGGAGGTCGGCTACAACCTTGCCGCCAGTGCCCGGCCCATCCCGGCCATGAATCTAAGCATAACCTATCGTTCCAAAGTTGATCTGGATCTTGAGGGAGATGCCTATCTCACAACTTCCGCCGGTCCAGGTGTCTATAATGGTCCCGGTGCCGTCTCGGTCCCGCAACCGGCGGTTCTTTCTCTAGCCGGTTCCTACACTTTTTTTGATCAGTTGACCGTTGAGCTTGAATATGAACGGACCTTCTGGTCCAAATATGATGACCTGGATTTTACCTATCCGGCGCCTCTCGCCAATCCGGTGCTGAATATGGCCTTTGACCAGCCCAAGAGCAAGAACTGGGATGACAGTGATACCTACCGTATTGGCCTGACCTATGATATGAAGAATGCCTTTACCCTGATGGCCGGGTTTTCCTATGATAAAACGCCGATTCCTGATTCCACCCTTGCCTTTGATCTGCCGGATTCCGATGCCTATATCTATTCCGTTGGTGTTCGTTACCAGGCAAATGAGCACTTGAATCTGGGTATCGGCTATCTCTACGACGACAAAGATGACCGCAGCGCCGTCAACAATCTCATCAACGGGGAATTCAGCGGCTCCGGTGCCCATGTGGTTGCCCTGGGGCTGACCTACAAATTATAGTCACGACTTGGTACATGGCAGGCGCTTGGTTGTGCCGCAATAAAAAAACGGGTATGGAATTATTTCCATGCCCGTTTTTTTACGTAATCAAAATTACGTAATTCCAACCCGCATATTTCACAAGCGATCTGCTGTAAGGCCTGAAAACACCATGCCTGCTACGTTACAGCGTAAAAAGGATTCCTCGAAATATTTCAATATATCTGCGAACATTTCTACGCTGTTCCTCGAAGGTCTCACTTCATTCGCTATCTGCATTCATGGCATTTTCAGGCCGTTCTCGACGACCTTTGTGAAATATGCGGGCTAACCCAGGAGCAGGCCGTTGGCAAAGGAGATAACCGGCAGAATAATTTTAGAGATGATGCCGGTATAAAACAGGCCCAGAAGCAGGATAAAGCCGAACGGTTCGAGCTTGGCATAACTGCGTGCCGTCTGCGGCGGAAGGATACCCATCAAGACCTTGGAGCCGTCCAGCGGCGGAATGGGCAGGCAGTTGAAGACCGCCAGCATGATATTGATCCAGACACTGGCCACCAGCATGCCGGCAAGTGGTCGGAGAATAGACATCGGTATACCCGGTACCATGAGAAGAATGCGAACCAGGCCTGCACTTATGACCGCCAGCACCACATTGGCGCCCGGACCGGCTAACGCAACCAGTAACATGCCCTTTTGCGGGTCCTTGAAATAGCGGGGATTGATCGGCACCGGTTTGGCCCAGCCGATTTTCATAATAATAAAGGCAATAACGCCCAGAGGGTCAAGATGTTTGAGCGGGTTCATGCTCAGGCGACCGGCATTCTTTGCCGTCGGGTCACCAAGACTCCAGGCCACATACCCATGGGCCAGTTCATGAAAGGTCAATGCCAGCAAAAAAGGAGGCGCAAGGATTATGAGCTGTTGTATGGTGTGATTAATGTCCATTTTATTGGTGATTGCGCAGGTCGAAAACCGCTCTCCACTTGTTTGTCTTCTTTGTTACAAGAAAAAGTTATGTCTACAAACAACTACCCGGCCCAGGATGAACCTGCGCCGGGTAGAGTTTTTTCGATATTTAGCGTATTGGGTTATTCTTCGTAGGTAATGCATTCAGCGGGGCAGGAGCCGATCGCTTCGTTAATGCAGCCCTCATCACCGCCCTCGGGCTTAATCACCGTTGCATGCCCGGCCGCTTCGTCAAAGGCGAAGATATCCGGACAAAGTTCAACACAGGATTCGCAGCCAATACATTCATCGGTATCAATTACAACTTGTTTTGCCATTTTATTTCTCCTTGTTCTGTTTATTCGAAAATCAAATAACGCGAGTTGTCAGCGTAACAGATTGATTTTCGTTATTTGTTATACCCATAGACCATGGGCGTTTATTGAGGACCACAGAAAAAAAATATTCCATCCTGTTTGTCTTTTGCTCCGGCTTCTGCGCTGTAAAAAGGCTACATATTCACAATATGCGCCCCTTTTTACGTCTTGAATTCGTAACAATATTCAATTCATTACGGATAATTATTTTTCCCGCAGCCCTTAACAATCGGCGCTGAACACCTGGAAACCTCATGGCGTCGTAAGACGCTGCTACGAGGTTTCCGTAATATTGCCTGAATCCCCGTCGTGATTGTGCAGGGGGTTCTCCGGCTCCTTGTCTTCTTTTGACTGGTAAGAACGATAGTTCTCTTTGACAAGGGTAAAAGCATCTTCCTTTGTTTGGATTCCACCGTTGAGCTGCGCCTCAAGCACATGGTTAATCATGGTGCGAAATTGCGGCCCCGGCGTAAACCCAAGCTTGAGCAGGTCATGGCCGCTGATGAGTGGAACCGTGTCCCGCAGTGAGGCGACAAAAAGAGAAACCGCTTTTTTAATATATTTTTTTCGGGCAATGGCCATCAGGTAGAGTAGACCGACGTTGTCCAGGTCAAGGAGCAGCCAGTAGATTTCACTTGCCTTCATAAATGGACGACGGAGCATTTCCCGGGCGATGCGTTCACCTTCAGTTTTTTGCCGAACAAGCATTTTTCGTGTTTTGGGCGGCAGATCAAAACGTTGACAGAAGCTCATCAGTTCTTTAACCCTGGATCGGCTCATGATGGCAAGGATGTATACCGCCCAGAAAGGACATGCCATGTCCAGGTATAACAGGCGAAACCAGGATATGGCCCGGGCGGCCTGGGTGATGAGATGGATGAATCGGCGGTCGATTTTACAATTGGGTCGCAGGTCCGGCCAGAGAAATGGAAACAGGGAAAATTTGTTCATTCTCCGCAAGGCGGGCAGGGGATTGTCGGCGGCAAGAATCTGTTTAAGTTCACCGAAAAAGCGCGGACCGGAAAAGCGGTCGAACAGGTGCATGCGCACGGCATTTTTTATTAGTTTTTCGGTATGCGGAGTGATGCGAAAATCCAGCCGCTGCTCAAAGCGGATGGCGCGGAAGATGCGGGTGGGGTCCTCGACAAAACTTAAATTGTGTAATACGCTGATCCGGCGCTCCTTCAGATCATTCCGGCTGTTGAAGAAATCCACCAGGGTGCCGAATCGTGCCGGGTTGAGATGGATGGCCATGGCGTTGATGGTAAAATCGCGTCGAAAGAGATCCAGCTTGATAGAGGAAAGCTCAACCGTCGGCATGGCTGCAGGATATTCGTAGTACTCCAGGCGGGCGGTGGCCACATCTATTTTACCGTCCTCCGGTAGGAGAACGGTTGCCGTTCCGAATTTTTCATGGGTGCGGACGCTTCCACCCTTCCTTCGTGCCAGTTCTTCGGCAAAGCGGATACCGTTACCCTCGATAACGATATCAATGTCAAGGTTTTTGATATGCAGGAGCAGGTCACGCACAAATCCACCGACAACAAAGGCATCATAGCCGAGTTCCTCTGCCGTTTCGCCGACGCTGCGCAGGAGCAGGACCTTGTCCTTATCCAGATTTCCGGTAATAAGGGAGCGGAGGTTGCGGGTTCCGGCAGTAGAAGGATGCTCCTCTTCCTGGAGGAGGTTCTTCGGCATATGGGCCGGGTCGCCAATCAACAGATTCAGGAGGTCCGTGCGGGTAATAACCCCGAGAAGTTTCTCCCCCTTCATGATCGGAATAAGGCGCTGCCGGTGTTCGATAATAAGTTCTTGAATGTCGCTCAAGGTCGCTGTCGTCGGTAGGGTGGCGATTTCAGTGGTCATGTATTCCGTTACCGGCAGGTGTCCAAGTTTATGGAAAATCGCCTTCTCCACCACTCGTCTTGAGATTATGCCCTGCAGTCCGGTCTGCTGGTCGTCTTTCATGGACGCCGGTGAATGACTGACCACCGGCAGAACGGTTATATTGTATCTTGTCAGCAGGGAGTTGGCTTCATTGATCGAGGTTTCAGGCGGTACGGTCAAGGCCGGGGCGGACATAATTTCACCGGCGATCGCCTTTGGTTTGATATGCGCATGCAGAAGACCGATCATTTTTTCTTCGGCTTCAAACAGGGTCATATCTTTAATGGTCGCCGATGCCGCAGAGGCATGGCCGCCACCGCCGAATTCGCGGGCGATCCGGCCGACATTGACCTCCGGAACCCGACTGCGTGCTATCAGATACATACGCTCGCCCATACAGATCAGTCCAAACAGGACATTGATATTTTCCATGACCATGAGCCTGCGGAGAAGGACGGCAAAATCATCAACATACTGCGGCAGCGTCAATTTGACGATGACTACGTCAACCGAGTTGATACTGTAGGTTTGGGCCTGCTTGAGCAGTTTGCCAAGTAGGCCTATCTGGGCGCTGCTCAAGTCATGGGAAACAAATTGGGTCACTACGTCCAGGTTGGCATGTAGCTGCAGGAGCCGGGCCGCTGTTTTCATATCCTCGGCAGTGGTAGTGGAGTGGAGGAAACAGCCGGTATCCTCATAGATGCCAAGCGCCATGAGCGTGGCCTCTTCCTCGGTTATTTTGACTCCTCGTTCCTGAAATATTTTTTCGAAGATCGTGGTAGTGGAGCCGACCGGTTCGATATATTCGACTGTTCCCTGCATGTCCTCCGGGCTGTCGGGATGGTGGTCGTAGAGGTGCAGCTCAAGACCGGGGTTGTCAAGGCATTCTTTCAGACGGCCGATACGGCCTGGATGACGGGTATCAACCACAATCAAGCGGGTAATCGCCTGCATGTCGATGTGCTTGATTCTTTTAAATTTATAGATATTGCTGAATTCCTGGGCCAGGAATTCACGGACGTTTTTTTCCTGGGAACCGCCAAAGACAAGTTCGGCATTTGGATAGAGTTTTTTGGCGGCGATCATGGCCGCCAGACCGTCAAAATCCGCATTTATATGGGTAGTTATAACATCCATTTGGGTAGTATACTCCATGCAGGAAGGGCGGCAACAGGAAAAAAGCCCATGGTCGGAGGGTTCTACCGGAGGAGAAGAGGTTATCCGTTTGCGGTATCGGTTTCCGCTCTGACAAAAAAAATGTCCTGGTTGTCCGGCAGTTGTATGGCCCTATCCAGAGGAATCATTGTTGTATTTATGGTGATGGCTGAGAGGATGTGGCGCAGCTGTTCAGTTCGGTTTCGAAAAAAACGTGCCAGGGTAGCGTGCCTCATCAGTATTCCTTGATGAAGTAATGGCCCCACGGTGTCGTCGGCAACCATGTTGAACAGTTTCAGCGTCACAAATTCATGCCGGCTGTGATCTTCCGGCTTGGGAGGTGGAGGAGGTGTGCGTAGACCGGCGTGGGGGCCACCTTTGCGGAAGATTGCGCCGGCCAGTCCCGGCATGGCTGCGGAAAGGGCCACAGTGCTTCCGGGCATAAGGGAGGGCGCCAGTGAATCTGCGGCACTGCCATTGATGAAAATGGTTTCAATCCTGTTGTGGATATATTCCCGGTTAAAACCCGGTAGGTCGAGAAGTAATGTTTCCAGGGAAACCGGATTTGCGCAGGGGATGAGAAATCCTCGTTGCAGCAGGGTGGCAAGTCGCTTGATGTGTTGCGGAGCGGGTATCAGCGTGAGGACGGGATAGTGTATTTTGTTCATAGGGGTCACTGTATCCATTGATAGATCATCGGTAGGCTGAAAAATGAAATGAGAATGCCGAATCCGACCATGGCTGAGGTTAAACCTGGTTTCAGCTCGGCGATGGAGGCCAGCGCACCTGCCGTCACCATCGGCGGCATGGCGGTCTCAAAGAGTGAAACCCGCACTGCCGGGCCGGTAAGACCGAAAAATTTGCAGGCCAGCAGAAAGAGGACAGGTGTTATGAGCAACCTGATGAAAAGACCGATGGCAAAGGGCGCAATTTCATGGCGTGGCAGTAGAAGTTGCATTTGAAAGCCGATGGCCACCAGGACGACGGGAACCAGGGATCCGGCAGCCATCGTTAAGGCCGGCTTGATTGTGGCCGACAACGGTGATATGGGAAGAAAGAGCGCTGCCAGTAGGGCGAGAAACGGCGGGAAGGTGATGATTTTTTTTACGACCTGTCCCGGGCCGGGGCGGGCGCCCTTACCATACAGGGCCAGGATCAGGGTGCCATAGGTGGCCAGGGCCAAAAAAGAGCCGAACTGGTCATATAAAACGGCATAGGGAACCGCTGAAGTACCGAAAAACTGTTCCACCATGGGGATGCCGAGAAATGAGGTGTTTCCCAGAGGAACAACTAGTAACAGCGCGCCGGTGGTTTCACGGGACCAACGGCTCAGTTTGCCGGCCAGCAATACCAACAGGGCGGAAGTAATCATCACTGCCCAAGGCATGAGCACGGCCACCAACATATGTGAGGACAGTGTCAGCGAGGGGATCTGGAGCAGGATCAGGGCCGGTAGGGCGATGTAAATAACATACAGGTTAAGGCTTCGGTCGGTCTCTTTTGGAAATACGGGCAAACGTTTGAGGAGTACTCCAAGGCCAAGAAAGAGAAGAAAGGGAAGTATCCGGTGCATACAAATGAGTTTTTGAAAATCGGTGCCTTAGACGTTTACAGGCTGATAACCGCCGCGTCGTCACAGCAGATTTCTATCAGTTCCATGGCGGTTGCCATGCGTGCGCCCTCTATGAGATCTCCTTCACCGATCTGCCGGGCCTTGGCGCATGGGGTGCAGGTAAGCAGCGGTACCTCATGGGCCTGCAGGTAGGTCATCAGGTCATCGGCAATATCACCGGTTGCCGCTTTAAGATTGTCGATCATTCCCTTCTTGACAAGGTTGACGGCCTCGTCAAGTAAAAAGACCTTGACATTTTTCCCCTCTTTATGGGCAACGGTGGCCAGGTGGATACCACGGGTTGATCGATTGGGGTTGTCGGTTCCGCAGGACAGGACTAGTACAACGTTTTGCGTCATAATTGTTTCCTCGTGTGTCGAAAAGTTTCGTTCATTCAGGACCGTTGTGACGGGAAATATCCTGTTTGCCGTACATCGGAAATCCGGCCTGTTATTGAATATTTGTTTTCCGTATCCCTGAAGATAAAAGACAGTCGTATCAGGCCTATGTCGATAGACCGGCAAACGCCTTTTTCATATAAGGAGGGTAAACATTGCGACTTCCGACTGTCAAGAGATTCTTTGCTTTTTTCAGCATCTCTTAGTCACCGTCCGTTATCCGTTG
>WGCP01000141.1 GCA_015493715.1 Desulfobulbaceae bacterium | reverse complement strand
GTCTCTCCGATGTCGATCGTTTCCGGGAACGGGTCGAGGTGCGCCAGCTGATTACCAATCTTGAACTTGCTGAAAATAACGAGTTCATGTCCTACTACATGGCCTCCCTCTTTCTGCCCCATACCGATATGAGCCTCTTTCCCAGCGTTCGGGAAAAACTGGCGGAACCTCTGTAATGGTTCGCAAGATGACGGATATGGCTGCGACAGCGGAAAACGGCTTTGATATAGAGCAGGTTATACGCCTGCTGCAAAAAGAGGTCGCCGATTACCAGGTGCCGGTGGTTGATCTGATTGCCGCCCAGACAAAAGATCCGTTCAAGGTATTGGTAGCCACCATCCTCTCCGCCCGTACAAAGGATGAGGTCACTGCGGCTGCCTGTCGTCGACTGTTCAAGCGGGCCGCAACCCCCGACGAGCTTGCCCGACTCTCGATTGCCGATCTGGAGAAAATTATCTATCCGGTCGGTTTTTTCAGGAATAAGGCAAAGTACCTAGCTGCACTGCCCGGCGTGCTTGCCGAAAAATTTTCCGGCCGAGTTCCAGAGACCATTGACGAACTTGTGCAACTGCCGGGTGTGGGAAGAAAAACAGCAAATCTTGTCGTTGCCGTTGCCTTCGGCAAACCGGCGATCTGTGTCGATACCCATGTCCACCGGATTATGAATATCTGGGGCTATGTACAGACCAAGACTCCGCTTGAAACCGAGATGGCCCTGCGGGAAAAATTACCGCCGCAGTACTGGATCAGCATCAACTCCATCCTGGTGGCATTCGGCCAGGGCACCTGCAGACCCCGGCGTCCCAAGTGTGACAGCTGCATCATAGCCGATCTTTGCCCACGGATTGGTGTTACCCCCCGAAAGACCCGGCCGAATAATACGAAAAATACAAAAAGTACGGAAAGTACAAAAAGTACGGAAAGTACGCGCAAAAAAGAAGGGCTTTTTTTTGTCTCCTGGAATGTCAACGGTCTGCGTGCCGCCTTGAAAAAGGGATTTCTCGATAGCTTCTTTGAACTGGATGCCGACATATTCGCTTTGCAGGAAATCAAGGCGCTGCCCGATCAGCTGCCCGATGAAGTCCGGCAGATCCCCGGTTATCACATCTTCTGGTATCCTGCCCAAAAAAAAGGATATTCGGGAACGGCCGTCTTCAGCAAAAGAGAACCCCTGTCCGTGCAATACGGCCTGGAGGAAGAGAGTTTTGATGCCGAGGGCAGGGTACTGACCCTTGAATTTGCCGATTTCTACTTTATAACCGCCTATTTTCCCAACGCCCAGCCCAAGTTGAAACGCATTGACTTCAAGCAGCGGTTCAACACCAGACTTCTGGCCCACATGGACCGTCTTGCCGGGAAAAAATCCGTTGTTCTCTGTGGTGATCTCAATGTTGCCCACAAGCCCATAGACCTTGCCAACCCCAAGGCCAATGAAAAAAATCCCGGCTACTCCCCGCAGGAGCGGGCCTGGATGGACGAGGTTATCCGGGCCGGGTACGTGGATACGTTCCGTCTGTTTAACAGTGACCCGGACCAGTATAGCTGGTGGAGTTATCGTTTTAATGCCCGGGCAAAGAATATCGGTTGGCGTATAGACTATTTTCTGGTTGACCCCGGCAGCCGCGACCGTGTTATTGATGCGGCCATCCATGATGATATCACCGGCTCGGACCACTGCCCGGTCAGCCTGCGATTCAAGTGAGGGACATGATTATGGCGGACCATGTATATCGCATCGTTATTGCCGATGATCACAGCCTGATTCGCAAAGGGCTGCGAACCATCATTGAGCTCGAATCCGACATGCAGGTCATCGGTGAGGCGGGTGACGGCAAACAGTTGTTACGGTTTCTTGCCAGTGAACAACCGGACATGGTGATCATGGACATCTCCATGCCCAACATAAACGGCATTGATGCCATCGGCAAGGTACTGGCCCTCTATCCCGAGATCCGTATTCTGATGTTGACAATGCATCGAAATAGTCAGTATTTTTATAATGCCATTTCCGCCGGCGCCCACGGCTACCTGATCAAGGATGATTCCGATACCGAGTTGCTGACGGCCATTGATACCGTCCGTTCAGGGAAAACCTATATCTCACCGCAGCTCTCTTCTGAAGTCGCCGATACCATGCTGTCCGCCTTTCGCGAACATCGCGACCCTTCCATTATCAGCCTGACTCCACGGGAACGGGATGTCCTTGACCTTGTCGTCAAGGGCCATACCAGCAAACAGATCGCCGACATTCTCTGTTTGAGTCCGCGAACCATTGACCATCACAGGGCCAGTCTTTTGAAAAAATTCAAGATGAAAAATACGGTCGATCTGGTGAAGTATGTCGTCAAGAATTCGCTTGTTCCGGAATAATACGAGGGTATTTTGAAGGCTGTCGTTACACGCACCCTCGCTAATCAGACAACAGCGAAGACGCCGGAGATGTTGCCGTGAAAAAGTGGCTCTGGTCGCTTGCCGACGTTCTTGACCTGGAATTTTTCATCAGCCGGGATCAGGAGCATGGTGACCGAAATAAAGGGGAAACTCCTGCCGAGCGGGACCGTCGAATATATCTTGCCGTTAAGGATTCTTGTCCGCTGCAGGATGAAAACGGGAGACCTTCCTGTCTGCTGCGAAGCTGGCTCTCCGCCCGCCGCACGGAGTTTCTTCAGCAGGAGAACGACGACAACATATTGCCTGGCCGGTTGTTTGATGAGTTGATCAGCCTCTGCTCCCGGGTCTTTTTCCTTGTTTCCTTTATCGGGGGTTGGGGTGCCGCCCTCTCGTATTTACACTATGCCGGCAAAACGCCGGTCAACGTGGCAACCTTTCTGGCCCTCTTTGTCGTCAGCCAGCTCCTTGTCCTGACCATTCTCCTTTTTTTCCTCGCCGCCGGTCGCCTGCGCACCCGGCCGCCCCTGCCCTTGACCTATGGTCTTGTTCGCAGGGCGGTTTTTTTCCTGGCCTCCAAAATCAGCCGCCTGGCCCCGCAGACCGGTCCGGGCCGCCATCTTGCCACCGTCTCCGGCAATATTCACAAATACAATGCATTGTACGGCCCGATTTTCATCCTGCCGTTTTTTTTACTCGTGCAATTGGCGGCCATCGGCTTTAACATCGGAGTAGAAGCAGCCATCCTGCTCAAAGTGGTGGGCACGGACGTGGCCTTTGGCTGGCAATCAACCCTGCAAGCGGGAGCAGAGGGTGTTTTTCACCTGGTACGCCTCATTGCCCTGCCCTGGTCCTGGGCCCTGCCCAGCGGTATCGGTTATCCGACTCTTGCCCAGATCCAGGGCAGCCGGATGGTGCTGAAAGAGGGAATGTATCATCTCAGTACAGGCGCTCTGGTCTCCTGGTGGCCTTTTCTCTGCCTCTGCGTCGCCGTTTACGGCCTGCTGCCCCGTCTCATTCTCTACATCAGCGGCCGCATCGCCACCACCCGTCTCCTTCGTCGTCTCACCTTTGATGCCGCCGCCCATAGACAATTGCTGCATCGGATGCTAACGCCTCGGCTTTCCACAACCGCTTTCGTTGAACAGCCCACCGGACGGCAGCCAAAGGTTGCAGAGTCGAAAGAAACCCCGACGGTTGTCCCTGCCGGAGGCGGCCGGGCCCTGGTCCTGATTCCCGACGAAATATTTTCGGCGTGTCCCCGGGAAGAGTTTGCCGAACTGGCCCGACAGCGAACAGGAATTCAACCCGGAAAATATCTTGTCTTTGATGATCCAGGTGATGACGAAGATCCTTTTTTTCGGGAAATCAAGCAGGCATTAGGGCCGGATATAGATAGCGTGCTCATCCTGCAGGAGGCCTGGCAGCCACCCATTGAAGAATTTTTCGCCTTTCTGGACGACCTGCGCTCCATCATCGGCAAAAAACTACTGATCACCATCCTTCTCATCGGCAAACCTACTTCGCATACTCTATTGACGGAAGTACGGGACCGTGATTATACCATCTGGCAACAAAAGATTATCGCAAAAGGCGATCCCTACCTGCAATGCCTTCGTCTGCTTAACCCGTGACAATGAAAACAAAAATCCCTGAATTTGCCGTTGTCGGCCATCCCAACGAGGGAAAATCTTCGGTGCTCTCGACCCTGGCTGAGGATGACAGCGTACGGATCAGCCCCACTCCCGGGGAGACCAGGGAATGCCGCCGTTTTCCGGTTCGGATCGACGGCCGGGAAATAATCGCCTTTATTGATACGCCCGGTTTTCAGAATCCGCGCCGCAGCCTGCAGTGGATGCGTAGGTATCAGGGACCTGATGAGCGGTTATTAAATGATTTTATTGCCGCCCATGAAAATGATCCCGCCTTTCACGATGACTGTCGACTCCTGCGACCCCTGATCGACGGGGCCGGTATTATCTTTGTTGTCGATGGTTCACGCCCTGTGCGCAACATGGACCGGGCGGAGATGGAAATTTTGCGTCTCACCGGACGTCCACGCATGGCCATTATAAACAACAAGGATGATGAAACCGGCTTTCTTGACCAGTGGCAGCGGGAATTTCGCAAACATTTTAACGCAATCCGCGTATTCAACTCCAATCGCGCCACCTATGCCGAGCGCATTGCCCTGCTGGAAAGCCTGAAGGCCATTGACCAGGATATTGAAGAAACCCTGGAATTTGTTATCCAGGCCTTTACCAGGGACTGGTCGGCAAGAAATCAAAAAACAGCGGATCTCATTATCTCGCTTCTCAAAGAGGTTCTTTCCTATCGAAGAACCGTTTCTCCGCCTGAGGGTAAGGACGAAGAAGAGGTGCGGAAAAAGATGCAGGAGAAGTTTGATCAATTTGTCCGTAAGCGGGAACGGGTAACCTATCAGCGGATTCGCCGACTCTTTAAGCATAATATCTTTTCGCCGGAGCTGCCTGCTCATTCCATCCTCAATGAGGATATTTTTGCGGAAAAAACCTGGCGGTTTCTCGGTTTGACGACCAGACAATTGATCTTGGCCGGGGCACTCAGCGGCGCGGCCCTGGCAGCCGGTATAGATGTGGCGGCCGGTGGTGCGTCCCTGGGCATTTTCACCGCTATGGGCGGTGTTTTCGGCGCTGCGGCAACCGCTGCAAAGGGAAAAGATCTGTTGACCGGAACCAGAGTCCTCGGCATCCGCCTGGATCATCAGCGACTGCGCATAGGGCCGGTCAAGTCACCGCAGATGATGTATATCCTACTGGATCGGGCGCTGTTGTTTTACCACTGGATTATCAATTGGGCCCATGGCCGCAGGGATTATTCGTCCGGGAGCGAGGCAGGGCATGTGGAGCTGGAAAAACAGGAAATGACCGTCGGCTGGTCACGGGCGGAACAACGGATTTGCGAGCAATTCTTTCAGGCCGTCACCACAAACGACGAAGCGGCCCTGCTCAGCCGAACCGGTGAGATGCGCAGGCTGCTCCTGAAAAAACTTGCCTTGCTGTCGGAAAAAGAAAAAAACTGATCGCGAGCGCCGGATCGGGCAATCAACCCAGGGCCTGATAAATTGCACGGAGAAACCGGGTTCGCTGCACGGGTTTCTGCAGAACGCTGTGGATGCCGATTTCCATAGCCTGTGCCCGATTCAGAGCGGCGCTGTACCCTGTGCAGAGAATAATGGGAAGTTCCGGTTTAATCAACAACGCCTCACGGGCGATTTCCGCACCCGTCATTTTGGGCATGGCCATATCAGTGATCAACAGATCACAACTCTCCGGATCCGCCTTGAGCGCAGCAAGGATATTCCGGCCGCGCTCAAAGGACAAAACAGTATACCCTGAATCCTCCAGAAAGGTCTTCATCACTTCCCGCACCGGTTCCTCGTCGTCGACCAGCATGATTGTCTGGCCTGCTCCCCTGGGAACAGGGGGAATTGTTGCAAGCGCCTGCGGTCTCGTCTGTCGGTCGATGGCGGGAATAAAAATACGGAAGGTGGTACCTGCATCAATGGTACTGTTCACTTCAATCTTTCCCTTGCAGTTACTGATGATACCGTGAACCAGGGCCAGTCCGAGTCCGGTTCCATGGTTGCGGGAGCGGGTGGTGAAATATGGTTCAAAAATTTTGTCCCGGGTCGACTCATTCATACCACAGCCCGTATCCGTTACTTCCAGCACTGCATACATTCCCGGCCCTGCCGGCTCCGGATCAAAAAGGTCATCCTCATCTTTGATTTCAAGATCAAAGAGACGAATGCTCAAGGTACCGCCCGTCTTCTCCATGGCCTGATAGCTATTGGTGCACAGATTCATCACTACCTGATGAATCTGGGTCGGATCAGCAAAGACAACAGCCCGACTCTGCAGGTCCTTTGTCATTTCAATGGTTGCCGGAATGGAGGACCGCAACAGTTTACAGGCCTCTTTCACGATGACGGCCAGTGGAAATGGTTTTTTCTGCTGATCAGCCTTGCGGGAAAAAGTCAAGATTTGTTGCACCAGATCACGGGCCCGGCGGGCGGCGGTCAGAGAATCGCCAAGATACTTCTTCAGCTTGGCCTCATCGCCGATCCGCATCTGGGCAAGTTCGATATACCCAAACATCGCAGAGAGGATATTGTTGAAATCATGGGCAATTCCTCCGGCAAGTGTACCTATGGCCTCCATTTTCTGGGCTTGACGCAGGTCATCTTCCATCTGTTGCGCTCTCGTGATATCAGAAAGCATGCCTTCGATATATTGGGCGTTGCCGTTAGTATCACGCACCAGACGCGCCGTCAGGGTGATAGTCAGGTTACCGCCCTTTTTATGGCGCATTTCCGCATGAAAATTGGTGACAAAACCATGCTTTTTCAACGCATCGATCAGATGGTGACGCTGCTCTTTATCACCCCAGAGATCCCGTCCCGTGTCCGTGCAGCAGGCAATGCATTCTTCCGGAGAGGAATAGCCGAAAATTTGCGCCATAGCAGGATTTGCCGTCAGTACTTTTCCTTCCAGGGTCTCTTGAAAGATACCCTCCATCGAACCCTCAAAAATGGACCGATACCGTCTTTCGGAATCTTCGAGCTGTTTTTTCTGCTTGGCGATTCTCCCGGCCATGGCATTGACTTCTTCTATAATGGCGCTCAATTCCAACTGGGGTGCAGGTGGCAACGGCCGGCTATAATCACCGGCGGCTATTCTGCGGATACCTTGCGTCAACATATGAAGTGGTTTGGTCAGCCAGATATGCATGAACAGATCAATAGCCACCAGAATAACCAGCAACAGGACGATAATGATAATAAAAGCGGTGGTAATTGTTTTCTGCTGCCGATTCCTCAGTTGTTGATCGCTGAAATATAGAATAACGGTACCGATTTCCCGACCTTTGGCTTTTAAGACCTTTTGTTTGCGAATGAGCTTGGTGGTCGGTCCATTGATTTCATCAATCAGCACGTCGCCATATTCGTTTTTGATGGTTACACCTTGGACAAAATCGGTTCCATCGAGGTAAACACGGGCAATATGATTGAGCGTTTGATTGTCAAAATTATAGAGGGGAAGAAAAAACATCTCCCCGGCCTCATGTATGACCTGATTCGCCTTGATTTCAACATCCCTGGCCAGTTTCCTACTGGAGAGTACCTGGTAGGACAAACTCAGGACAAGCGTCATCACGATGACGATACAGGTCAACCCGAAGCCAAGATCCCTGGCAATGGAACGGCGTGTAAAAAACGCTGAAGAAGGAAAGGTCATAGAAAAAAACGGTTCTGGATATTGTCGGTGTAATTTCTCCGAAAATAGCCCACGAAGCGTTGCCGCTCCAGGCTATTTTCATTGCTGGTTGTACCTGTGAAAAAAACCTGGTCCAGCCTGCTGGTTTACCGGAATCTATGAATATACCAGGATGCGGCCTCATCAAGACCGGTGGCGATGGAGTACACCGGTTCGTAACCGATCAACCGGCGGGCTTTACTGATATCGGCAAGGGAATGGCGGACATCGCCGGCCCGAAAATCACGATAGCTGGGTTGTGCCGTGGCCGCCTCCGGGAAATGGGCCTGCACACGCTCCCGGATCAGTGCATACAACTCATTGAGACTGGTCCGATCCCCAAAAGCGACATTATAGACCTGATCGGCGGCTTCTTTATCGTCGGCCGTGGCGGCCATGATGTTGGCCTGAACGCAGTTTTCGATATAGCAGAAATCACGGCTGGTCTCTCCATCACCGTTTATATACACCTTGTCACCACTTAAAAGCCCGGCAAACCATTTGGGAATCACCGCAGCATAGGCGCCGTCCGGGTCCTGACGCCGTCCGAAAATATTAAAATACCGCAGGCCGACGGTGGCAAAGCCATAGGTCCGGGCAAAGACCCGGGCGTAGAGTTCATCCACCAGCTTGGTAACGGCATAGGGGGAAAGAGGGTTGCCGATCGTATCCTCCACCTTGGGCAAGTCCGGATGATCGCCATAGGTTGAGCTTGAGGCGGCATAGACCATGCGACTGACTTTTGCATCCCGGGCCGCCACCAGCATGTTGAGAAAGCCGGTAATATTATTTGCATTGGTTGTGATCGGATCCTCAATGGATCTGGGCACCGAGCCCAGGGCCGCCTGATGGAGAACATAATCAACATTCCGACAGGCCTGGTGACAGGTTGCAAGATCTCTGATATCACCTTCAATGAAGGTAAACCGTTGCCACTGGGCATCACTGACCAGGGACTTGACTTCATCAAGATTATGCTGAAAACCGGTGGAAAAGTTGTCCAGCCCGATCACGTTCTGATCAATTTTCAACAACGTTTCCAACAGGTTTGAGCCGATGAATCCGGCCACACCGGTCACCAGCCAGGTTTTGGGCTGCTCTCGCAGTTCTTCTTGTCTTTTGGTATATAGCATCTCGATCTCCGGTGCCTTCTTGAATAATTATTTTTCCGAGCTCCTTAAAATAGTGTACTATGCACCTGCAGACGAAAAATGTCAAACGTGACGGCGTTGGAAAAACTTCGATCTATGGCGTCCGGGGTCGGAATGATTCACAACATACTGCCTGTATAGTTAAGAACCATCCAGACACACTACGCCTCGGAGTCACCGCACCTGTACATCGATATATTTCCTTAGCCGTTTTTGCGTATATTGCCATTTTTTACGAGTCCACCAAACTCCATCCTCAAAGAACCATTTTCAAGGCTCATGCCGGACCGGAAAATTCTTCATATTGACATGGATGCCTTTTTTGCCTCGGTCGAGCAGCTCGACTACCCGGACCTGCGCGGTCTGCCGCTTATTGTCGGCGGCGATCCCGCTGGACGCGGGGTGGTTGCGGCCTGTTCTTATGAGGCCCGGCGTTTTGGTATCCACTCGGCCATGAGCTGTGCCCGGGCCAGACGACTCTGCCCGCAGGCTCGCTTTGTGCGGCCGCGCAAAGAGCGTTACCGTGAAATATCCGGCCGGATCATGGATGTCTTCAGACGATATGCAGACAAAATCGAGCCCCTGTCCATTGACGAGGCATTTCTTGATGTGACAACTAATTTGCTGAACATTCCCTCGGCCACCTGGACCGCCCATGCCATCCGCAGGGAAATTTATACAACCATCGGATTGACGGCTTCGGCCGGAGTTTCCTGTAATAAATTCCTGGCCAAGATTGCCTCGGACATGAACAAGCCCGACGGCCTGACGGTGATTACACCTAAGCAGGCGCTGCCCTTTATCCGCAGCCTGCCGATCAGAAAATTTTATGGGGTCGGCCGGGTCACGGAACAGCGCATGCTGACCATGGGCATCAAAACCGGAGCCGACCTGCTGCAGTATCCACGCCGGGAACTTGTCAATCGATTTGGAAAATCAGGAAATTTTTTCTATGATGTCGTCCGGGGCAATGATAATCGTCCCGTCTGCCCCCGGCGGGGCCGCAAGTCCATCGGCAGCGAGGTGACCCTGAAAGAAGACGTGGCAAACAAAGAACAAATATTAGTCATTCTCACCCGGATAGCAACTCAGGTTGCCGAAGCACTGGCAAAGAAAAAACTCTCGGCCGGAACACTCATCCTGAAAATACGTTACAGCGATTTTGTCACCGTTACCCGTTCCCGTACACTGCCGACCATGTTTACCAGCGACAGGGACATGATGGCCATGATCCCCGGGTTACTGACAAGCACGGAGGCCGGTGAAAAAAAAGTGCGCCTGCTGGGCATAACGGCAACGAATCTGCGCTCACGCAACAGGCACACTCCCCGGCAGCTACAACTGCCGTTTCCAGAGCATCCGCAGGCAGGGATCGCCCGTGGACGGTCGATCTTTTCTCAGCAGTCTAGCTTACGTCATGTTTAGTCCTTTTTTTCATCGTACCGCCCTTGCGGAGCAGATAGACTTTGATCAACTAAGGAAACGTTTTGATCCGGCCATGACAAAAAAACTTGCGGTCATCAAACTGCCGCCTTCCTTCTGGATGCAGGACCCGAAAATTAATCCGCGTGCAGATCACTTACTCTGGGCAGCCCTGCTACTTGATGATCCGGAACGGGTTGCGCTTGCGTTCTCGGCAATGGCCGTGGAACATGAAGAGCGACAAAGGAAACAGGCAGCAGACGATGCACCGGGAATTACCGAAGTATTCGAAGAAGCGGTCCATGATCTCCTGCAGCTCATCCCTAAAAAGAATCACGAACTGCGATCACACATTCACCGACTTGCCGGGCGTATTATACCATGAATGAAGTGACATTCGGCATAGCCGTTTTGTTGGCGACAGGTCTGCTTTGCGCAAAAATCGTCCAGCTGATCAAATTGCCCTCGGTAACCGGATTTATTCTGGCCGGCCTGATTCTCGGACCATCCGGACTGGGGCTGTTGACCATGGAGAGCATCGGTCATCGGCTGGACCATTTTACCCAGATTGCCCTGATGCTCATCGCCTTTGGCATTGGCGAACATATTGAGATCAGAAAACTCGGCCCCGTGGCCGGACATGTTGGATATATCGCGGTTGTTCAGGCCCTGGCCGCCTTTCTTCTGGTCACCGCCGGTACTCTGGCGGCCGTCCATGTTCTTGGCTTTTCAGAGGGTAGCTTCCGGGAACAGTTGATCCCGGCCCTGCTGCTTGGCTCTTTAGCCGTGGCCACGGCACCTGCATCCATTCTGCATGTTGTCCGTGAACTCGGGGCCGACGGACCACTGACATCGATAATTTTGGCAGTGGTTGCCGCAAGTGACGGCCTGGCCATCATGATCTTCGGAATTGTGATTTCCATCACTCATCAACTTGCCGGACATGGAGGAAGCTCGCTTCCCGCCTCGGTCATCGCATCATGTGCGGAAATATTTTTTTCAATCGCCATCGGTGTGGCCACCGGTCTGATTATCGACTTCGTCCTTCATAAACTGCACAATCGGGAGGAAATGCTCACCGCTGGTCTGGCGCTGCTGTTACTCTGCGGTGAAAGCACACGCATGCTCAATCTTTCCCCCCTGCTGGCCGGCATGATGGCCGGATTTATCCTGATAAACAGGGCCGAACGAGACGTGCGGCTCTTTCGGGTCATCAACGGTTTTGAACCACCCATTTACGTCCTGTTTTTTACCCTGGCCGGAGTACATCTTGATATTTCCGCCTTGCGGACCGCCGGTTGGATAGGGCTGGTTTACATTATTTTTCGTATCATTGGAAAATATTGCGGCTCCTGGATCGGCGGTTTGCTTTCCGGAGCGCCTTCGGTCGTGAAGAACTACCTGGGCCTGGCCCTTATCCCCCAGGCAGGAGTGGCCATCGGCCTGGTCTTTATCATTGCCGGTGATCCCAAGATCAGCCACTGGTCGACCATTATAACTCCCATAGTTCTTGCCGGGGTGGTTTTTTCCGAACTGGCCGGACCGCTGCTGGTTCGATATACGCTGGCCAAGGGCAATGAAATTCAGGGACCGCAACAGCGTCCGGAGTGTCAGGGACGTCCGAATCGACAGTGTAACCGCTGGCTGCGGGGACCAGACGGCGTCAGCCTTGCGCCATGGGAAGGAGCGGCCCTGCATCCCGCCGCCAACGCACAAGGCGTTGTTGTCTTTGCCGCCGTCCATACGGCAACCGCCCGGGCGCTTGCCCGTATCGGCGTAATCCTTGCCCATCATTATCATGCTCTGCCCATGTCGGTACGGTTTCTTGCAAAAGCCGAAAAGGGGATGTACACCGACAAGGAAGTTGAGGCCATGTTCCTGCCTGAACGTGACGAAGCCGACAGTCTTGGCTATCCTCTCCAGAGGGAAACAGTGTATAATGATCCGGCCCCCGGCCTGATTTCAACTATTGAACGAAATGATACGCGGACCGTTGTCCTTGGCTATCCGCTGGGTCGAAATCCCCTGGCCTTTCAGAAGGTGCTGGACAAGGTCGCGGCCGATGTTCTCTGTCCCGTGATTGCCATCCGCTTTGTCGGTGAACTTACCTGCAAAAATATTCTGGTGCCCTTTCTCTTTCCCCGGGAACTTGAAGAGCTTCTTCCCCTCTGTGAGGCCTTTGCCACCGCAGATCATCCGAGTATTACCTTTCTTCGGATCCTGCAGGCCGATTCCTCCCACCGGGAGATCACGGATTGCGAAACACAGATGCAGCAGTGGCTTGAAACAACCCTTGTCGACACGAACACCCAGGTACGGGTGGAGCCCTCGGAATCCCGGCTGGAAACCGTGCTTGCCGCTGTCGGTTCCCATGATATTATCCTTATGACCGCAGCCCGAAGACGAAAAATTCAACGGCTTTTTTTCGGCTCTCTTGCCAACTCCGTCGTTCATAATTGCAAAAAACCTGTTTTTGTTGTCTACACTCCCCAGGATATTCTTAACCAATGAGCAAACAACACAAAAAAATCATTGTTATCGGCGGCGGGGCGGCAGGGCTTATGGCGGCGGGTCAGGCGGCTGCAGACGGGGCCGAAGTTCTGCTCCTGGAAAAGATGAAACGACCGGGCCTGAAAATCGGCATTTCCGGCAAGGGCAGGTGTAACCTGACGAATATTGCCGAACTTTCAAGCTTTCTTGAACATTTCGGACAAAATGGTCGTTTTCTCCGGCAACCATTCAATCGTTTTTTTGCGCCCGAATTGATCGAGTTTTTTGCTGCTCGTGGACTTGAGGTCGTCACCGAACGCGGGGGCCGGGTTTTTCCCAAAAGCGGCAAGGCCCTGGAAGTGGTCAGGGTCCTGCGCCGCTGGGCCGAGGATACCGGAGTTCGGCTTGTCCCCGCATCCCCGGTAAAAAAGCTGCTTGTCTCAGGGGGACGCATCAGCGGCGTTAACTGCGGCGCCAGGCAGTACCCCTGCGAGGCGGCTGTCCTGGCCACTGGAGGCGCCTCCTATCCGGCCACCGGCTCAAGTGGGGATGGCTACAGGATCGCCGGCCTGCTCGGCCACCGGATTATACCACCGCGACCGGCCCTGGTTCCCCTGGAAACACAAGACAATGTTGCCGGACTTACGGGACTGCATCTTCGCAATATAGGTCTACGGCTGCTGATAAACGATAAACGGATCAGACAGGATCTTGGAGAACTGGTTTTTATGAAATACGGCGTCAGCGGACCGCTTGTCCTATCCATATCGCTGATAGCCGTTGATGCTCTTCTGCATGGGGATCGGGTCACGCTCATTCTTGATTTGAAACCGGGTCTTGACGAGCAGAAGCTTGATGCCCGACTACGCCGGGATTTTGAGAAACGGTGCCATGAACCGCTTGCAAGTGTGTTGCGTGGCCTGCTGCCAAGGGAGCTGGTTGCCGTCGCCCTCCGGCAGGCCGGACTCGACGGTGCCAAGATGGCCGGGATAACAACAGGGAAAGAACGGAAAAAGCTGCGTTACTGGTTGAAAAATTTTCGCCTGGAAATCAGTCGATTTCGCGGTTTTGACGAGGCCATCGTCACGGCCGGCGGTGTCGATCTGCATCAAGTTGACCCCAGAACCATGCAGTCAAAACTGGTGCCGGGTCTCTATATTGCCGGAGAGCTGCTGGACCTGCAGGGTGATACCGGCGGTTATAATCTGCAGGCGGCCTTTTCCACCGGTTGGCTGGCCGGTCGCTCCGCAGCGGAAAGCGCGGGCAAATAAATTGCACCCGCTGCACGTTGCGGGCCGTCAACAATGATGGCGTCGTAAAAACTTCGATCTACTGCGTCGTGTGTCCCGGGGCGATTCACAACATACTACCTGTATAGTTGAGACCCGCCCCGGAATACTACTCCTTGTATATTTGTGTTTTTACTTAGCCATACTTGAAAAAAATTTGGACTTTATACGAGTTCATCAACAATGGTTTACGCCCCAAAGGGCTGGGTATTAATCCCCCCCCAAAAAAAATAAAAAAATGTTTCTGCCCGCAACCCGC
>WGCP01000140.1 GCA_015493715.1 Desulfobulbaceae bacterium | reverse complement strand
GGATGAGTGCGCGGCGAGAGGTGGCCGAGCAGAAGTACATGCAGAGCCCAGAACCCCGCCCCGGCCAGAACAAACAGATCTCCTGCGCCGATGGTAAAATCCGCACGCACACTGAGAAAATACATACCGACCGTTGCCAGCATGGCCCCAAGCCAGGTGCCGCAACTGGTCCGTTGTCCGAGGACAAGGCCGAAGATAGGAACAAAAATTACATACAGACCGGTAATAAATCCCGCCTTACCGGCGCTGGTATACAACAGCCCAACCTGCTGCAGACTAGCTCCGCAAAACAAAAGACTACCCGCCCAAAAGCCGGCCTTTACAGATGGAACGGCCGCAGCAATTTCCGCCGACATGGTTTGATCCGCTCGTCCGGCAAGCGGCAACAGACATATTCCACCCAACAGGAAACGGATACCATTAAAAGTAAATGGACCGACATACTCCATACCGGCCCTCTGCGCGACAAAACCAAATCCCCAGACCAGAGCGGTAACAAGCAAAAGGAGATCGGCAACCACGGACGTATGTTTTTCTTCTTGCAATCTCACGGATGTCCTGTTTTTGTACATTACGTGTTCGGAGCAACATTGGGACGGTCATTTATGTACATAATGAAAAAAATATAAATAATGGAAAAGGCCTGTATCTACAATCCGTCCATTGCTGAATCGAAAAACCTTTCCCCGGCGACCGGTACCGGTACAAAGAACAGGCAAGATACCTTTTTCCCACAGAAAATACCCTAAAGATTTACCGGAGAATAATATGAAAAAACAACGTACTTCATTCCTTCTACTGTTCTGTTTACTCCTCCTCTCCGCCTGCGGTGGAAAAGAGGTCAATCCATATGCATTTCATGGTCCCACCTATCCGCCGACCGACAGGGTACAATACATCTTTCAAGCGGCCCAGGCCGCTCCGGAATGCCGCGTCTTTGCCGAATTACTGGTCAGCATGCCTGCTGGAATAGACGGTGCCGCAATGCGCGCAAAACTTGACCAAGAGGCAAAGGCCCATGGGGCCGACATGGTTCTTATCGGACAGGCCCGCAGGATGAAAGATGATGAGGGGCTTTCCGTTACCTATTTCGGACCCGGCCGGGAATATCGCTGCAATGACCAGTGGTGCGGCTGGAAATACAGCTTTGATGTCTGGGACAGACAGGGCGAATTCGTCGGTATAGGTCTTGGCCAATGGGGCAACAGGAACGTTTCGTTCCCCTACCCGGTAATGCTGCAGGCCGCATTCCTTCGCTGTCATTGACGGCTGATCAAAGGTTGGCGACAGATCACCTGTTTCCGACTACGGCCTTTCCGCCATGATACTCACCCTTCTCAATATCCTTGCCGTTTTGCTGGTGCTGACGATCATTTTGATCATCGCCCTGCTCTGCTGGCTGTTGTTTACACTGATCCGGCCGGCGGTCGAAAAAAAACAAACCGGCTCAATGCCGATTCCCGGAACGGATGGAACGACCTCTCTTGCAGAAAGCGACATCAGTATGCTGGCCGATATTCTCTCCTCGGTCAATGAAAGCCTGCGCAAAAAAATAAGCCGCCTTTACCGTCAACAACGACTGTATCAGGAACTGGTACAGAGCAGCAACTCCATTATTCTCAGACTTGACCGGCAGGGGAAAATTCTCTTTATCAACCAATACGGTTTGGATTTTTTTGGGTTTACCAGTGATGATCTCATCGGTCAGAGCCTGCTGGGTACCATTCTACCCAAAAGACGTCACCCACAAAAAATCGTTGCCGGACTGATGGAGAGGATTCTCAGGAATCCCGCACGATTCAAAAGCTGCATCCAAACCAATCTCCGCAAGGACGGCAGCCGCGCTCAAGTTCAATGGAGCAACAAGGTTATCACCGGTGAAGACGGATCCTTTCTGGAACTGCTCTGTGTCGGTATCGATATCACCGCACTCAACAGGGCGGAAGACAGACTGGAAGAAAAGGAACGACTCTATCAGGCCCTGTTCGAATCCTCCCATGACGCCCACTTTCTCTTCAAAAACTGGCGCTATATGGACAGCAACAAGGCCGGTCTGAAGCTACTGGACTGTACGGACAAGGAAGAGCTTATCGGCCTGCCTTCCGATGCATTCGCCCCGGAAATTCAACCCGACGGCACCCCGACTCTCCAAAAGATCCGCGACATAAAAGAACAGGCATTTGCAGGCGAGACAGTCACCTGTCAGTGGTATGTCCGCTCGCGCAAGGGAACGGTCAGATTAACCGAAGCCGCCATTCACTGCGTGCCGACGGCGGAAGGCAAGATTCTGCATGTCTCAATGAAGGATATGACCACGGAAAAACAGCTTGAAGAAGAGTTGCGCCAGAGCCAGAAAATGGAGGCCATAGGTACCATGGCAGGGGGTATCGCCCATGATTTTAATAATATTTTAACCGCCATCATGGGCTATACGGATCTGGCCCTGATGAAGGTAAAAAAATCCTCGCCGGTGACCGATGCGCTTCATCAGGTCCTGGTCGCTTCACATCGAGCCAGTGAGCTGGTCCGCCAGATACTGACCTTCAGCAGCAAGGAAGACCAGGCAAAACAGGCGGTACAGATCTCCCTGATCATACGAGAAGCCGTACAGATGCTGCGGACATCCGCACCCAAAACAATCAAAATTTGTGAGGACATTACCTCCACCTCTCTTGTACTGGCCAATCCGACCCAGATCCATCAGCTGATTGTCAATCTCTGTACCAACAGTCTGCATGCCATGAAGGAAAACGGCGGCACATTGACCGTCAGCCTGCAGGACATTTCCTTCACTCCGAAGAAGAACACCGGCAGTCCGGATCTTCCGGCGGGTGAATACGTACGGTTGCTGGTTCGGGATACCGGACATGGAATGCCGCCCAAGGTCATGAAAAAAATATTTGACCCTTACTTCACAACCAAAGGGTACGGAAAAGGCACGGGCCTGGGACTGGCAGTGGTGCATGGCATTCTCCAGAGCCACAGGGCCGGAATCAAAGTACGCTCAAAACCGGGTAAGGGGACCATTTTCATTATCTATTTTCCGGTCGCACCATCCATGGCCGGCCATGCCCCTCCAAAGAAAAAGACCAACACACCCGATGTTGAGGGGGAAAGCAGGGCTTCCATTCTCTTTGCCGATGACGAACAGGCGATCCGTGATCTTGTGAAGACCTATCTGCAAAAATACGGCTACAAGATAACAACCTGCAAAAACGGTGAGGCAGCCTGGAAAATTTTCAATTCCGATCCACAACAATGGGACCTGGTGGTCACCGATCAGAATATGCCCAAGATGACGGGTATGGATCTTATTGATAAAATAAGGAGGATTCGCACCAATATTCCGATCATTCTGGCAACCGGTTACAGTGAAAATATCTCAGCCCATGACTTTGTCAGCCTCAATATCTCCGCCATGCTCCGCAAACCGACCCCCATGAACAAGCTGGTGGAATACATTCAAAAAACGCTGAAAGAACATAAGTCGTCATAGACACCCCGTCTTCGCCCGGTCGCGCCGGCATCTTTACCAGACCGCCCGTAATCCTTTACTCTTCCGAACCTGATCGATCCGTCGCTCCAGATCAACCCGCCATCCCGCATGGATCCGGGCTGCCGACGGCGCAATGAGTTCCGGCAAACCGTAGACCAGACGGTCCGCTGCCCGGCTGGCCTCAATGACCGCTTCAATCGACCGGGCACCGAATTTGTATTCAGCCAGCAGCAGACGGAGTAAAAGGCCCGAGGTCTTGCGTGCCGCCGTTTTCCAATGGGTCTGCATCTGGTGGGCAATAATAAAGGCCCTTT
>WGCP01000139.1 GCA_015493715.1 Desulfobulbaceae bacterium | reverse complement strand
CCTGTACACCCTGGTCATTACCGCGATATACGGCCGGCAATTATTGCATATTTAGCAATGAAGAGCACATAGCAGTGCAAGCGGTGCTGCGAGACCGGTTTTGTTACACTGCTCTGCGGTGTAACACTTTATTTTTGGTTCCTAAAAAAGGTTACAACCCGTTCTGCGGGTAAACGAGCGCTCCTGAACTAAACGACCACCAGCTACAAGCTGGTGGGTTTAAAGCTCGGCGGGCTAAACCGCCGACTGAAAGCGAATGCGTCTGCAAGACGGTGGTTTTAAACCACAGGCTTAAAAAAAACGGCTAAAGCCTGCCCAGCAACAATAAACCATTTTCATCGTTTGTTATACCTTCAAGACATGGCGGTTTATCTGATGAAGCCGACAGCAACAACCGCTCCTTTGCTCAATAGTTCAACCAGCCTTACTGCTTTCACTTCCCCCATAAACATAACCATTTGATTTTAGGGTAAATTTAGATGTGATGGGTCGGCAACAGGTCAGGTTCCCGCCGTCTTTCCATTGACATTCAGGTGTTTTTTTGTATTTTATGAGATTATTTTGTGGAATACTTGTCTGCACGATTTGTTTATTCTACCTGAATCAGTGATCCAAAAAACCTTGATAATCCCTCCAATTTGTTAAAATACCAGTTACGCTTGAAATTGTTTATCCTTCTTCATAATGCACCCCAAAAGCCCGGCAGGCTACAAGTTGGGCGCATGACAAAAGCGCTCTATCCAATCTCGGATGGGCACTCACCATCACCGTAAAGGACTTATTCCTCAATAACCTTTACATATTGCTTGTCTTTTCGGAGTTTCGCAAACTCGCTATCTGCCCATACTCTTCGTTACACAAACAGTTACATAGCCATGATGTTAGGCGCCTGTTTGCATGCCTTGATTATGAACAAAAAATCTGCGTAATATTGTGAAGTTGATTTTGCCTTAAGCCCTTAGCATGATCACTTTCAACTGCACTACAAATGAACGCTCAAAGATTCAGGCTATACAAATAGTTCACGCTTGTTCTTTCTCCTCCCTATAACAACCAGCACGACATAAATCGAATGGAAAAAATAATCATAGAAAATCTCTATAAAATTTTCGGGGACGCTCCGGACAAAGCCATGGACCTGCTGAAACAGGGCGAAGACAAAGAGAGCATACTCGAAAAAACCAGCATGACCGTTGGTGTGCAGAATGCGAGCTTTACAGTCAACAGTGGTGAAATTTTTGTGGTCATGGGCCTTTCCGGCTCCGGCAAGTCTACCTTGGTCCGTATGCTGAATCGTCTGATTGAACCAACCAACGGCAGGGTCCTGGTTGACGGAAAAGACGTCACCGCAATGGGGCAGGCCGAACTTGTCAACTTTCGGCTTCACAACATGAGCATGGTCTTTCAGTCCTTTGCCCTCATGCCCCATCTCACAGTCCTTGAAAACGCTGCATTTGGTTTAGATCTGGCAGGAATCGACAAACTGAAACAGAAAAAACGGGCCATGGAGGCCCTGGAGCAGGTTGGACTGTCCGGCTGGGAAGACGCCTACCCCAAACAGCTCAGCGGCGGCATGCAACAGCGGGTGGGCCTTGCGCGAGGCCTTGCCGTTGATCCCGACATCCTTCTTATGGACGAGGCTTTTTCCGCCCTTGATCCTCTTATCCGCACCGAGATGCAGGATGAACTGCTGAAACTGCAGAAACGGGATCAACGCACCATCATCTTTATCTCCCACGATCTGGACGAGGCGCTGCGCATCGGAGACAGGATCGCCATCATGGAAGGTGGCCGGGTCGTTCAGGTGGGAACGCCGGAAGACATCCTGCAAAACCCTGCCGATGACTATGTAAAGGCCTTCTTCCGAGGCGTGGATCCGACCAGTGTTATTTCCGCCAGTGATATCGTCCGTGATACCCAGTTAACCATCATTAAGTCCCGGGTCGGCAGCCTGCGGGCCGCCCATGAACTGCTGAGCAGCAGGGATAGGGATTATGGTTATGTGCTGGACTCGGAGAAAAGATTTCTCGGTATGATTTCCGCCGATAAAATACGCGACTGCCTGGAAGCCGGTGTATCAGACAATCCGATAGACCAGTGTTTTATAGATGATATTCACACTGCCAGCATGGATGATTCCATGCAGGATATCCTGCCGGAGGTCGCATCAAGCGCCTGGCCCGTTCCGGTGGTTGATGAGCAGGGTATCTACAAGGGCGTCGTCTCCAAAAACAGATTCCTGCGGACTCTGCACCGGACAGACCTGGCAGCGGCGGAACAGGAGAGCAACAGAGGAGAGGTCGATGTTTGAGGAGAAGGTTATTCCACTTGACAGTTGGGTGTCACAATCTGTTGACTGGCTGGTGGAAAATTACCGCCATTTTTTTCAATCCCTTAAATGGCCGGTTGATAAGACGCTGACCGGTCTGGATGCCGGGTTAAACTGGCTCCATCCTCTGGTCGTCATTGCCGTTATAAGCTTTGCCGCCTACCGATTTTCCGGGAAAAAACTGGCTGTTTTTTCCGCTGTAACTCTGGCGCTGATCGGTCTGCTTGGTCTCTGGGAAGATACCATGACCACTCTGGCTATGGTTCTTTCTTCCGTTGTTTTCTGTGCCCTTGCAGGTATTCCGCTCGGAATATGGGCGGGCCGAAGTAATCGCTTTGAGGCGGCGCTGCGTCCCCTGCTTGATGCCATGCAGACAACCCCCGCCTTTGTCTATCTGGTTCCCATTGTCATGCTCTTCTCGGTGGGCAATGTGGCGGGAGTCCTGGCCACCATCATCTTTGCCCTGCCGCCTGTTATCCGGCTGACCAGCCTGGGTATTCGTCAGGTTCATCCCGAGTTAATCGAAGCTGCGCAGGCCTTTGGGGCAACACGTTGGCAGGTTCTGCGCAGGGTACAGATTCCACTGGCCATGCCCACCATAATGGCCGGGCTGAATCAGACCATCATGATGGCCCTGTCCATGGTAGTTATTGCTGCCCTCATCGGCGCAGGCGGGCTTGGTTCTCCGGTTATTCTGGGCCTGAACACTCTTGATATCGGCCAGGCGGTAACCGGCGGGCTGGGCATAGTCTTAATCGCCATTATTCTGGACCGGATTACCCAGGGTATGGCACAAAAAAAGTAACTTATGAACAAACACTAACTGGCTCATAAAATGAATTCTTTCGCTGGAATACAAAACAAATCCCCTGATGGGCAATTAGCAAAGCCCCAGATCCTCGGTATTGGCGGCAGCCCCAGGAAAGGCGGAAATTCCGATATACTTTTGCAGCACATTCTTTACAATGTTGGGGAGACGAAACAGTTACGATTCACACAATACTACTTAAGGAGGAAATGATGAAAGGTTTCAAGACAACATTGACAGCGCTGGCGCTCGCCGTGATGCTCAGCGCGGCGCCTGCCATGGCTATCGACCAGCCCGGAAAAGGAGTGACTGTAAAGCCGGGACGGGCAACATGGAACACCGGTTTTTTTCAGGAAGCCCTTGTCCGCCGGGGCCTGGAAACGCTGGGCTATACGGTCAAAAAACCAAAAAATCTGGCAAATCCTATTTTCTACAAGTCACTTACCCTTGGCGATCTTGACTACTGGTGCAATGGCTGGTTTCCCATGCACAATGCGCAGCTACCTAAAAACTTTGATGAAAAGGCTGCCAAGTACGGTTATATCGTCAAGGCCGGCGGCCTGCAGGGGTACCTGGTTTCCAAAAAGGACGCGGATAAATACAATATTCAATCACTGGATGATTTCAAACGCGACGAGGTTAAAAAAGCCTTTGATAAAAACGGCGACGGCAAGGCGGATCTGACAGCCTGCCCTCCGGGCTGGGCCTGTGAAAAAATCATCGCTCATCATATGAAGGCGTATGATCTTGACAAGTATATAAATCCGGTCAAGGCCTCGTATGAGGCGGGCATGGCCTCTGCGCTGGCCAGTTACAAGAGCGGCGAGCCCATTTTCTTTTACACCTGGGCGCCGAACTGGACAATTTTTAAACTGAAACCGGGAAAAGACGTGGTCTGGATTAATGTTCCCAAAATTATGCCGACTAAGTCCCAGAAAGCTGCTGTAGACCGGATGACCGTCTCCGGCGTTAAAGGCGCGGTAAGCGATCCCATCAAATTAGGCTTTGTCGTCTCTGATATCCGAATCGTTGCCAATAAGAAGTTTACCAATGCAAATCCAGCCGCAAAGAAGTTTTTCGAGATTTTCTCTCTTCCCCTTGGTGATATAAATGAACAAAACACCAGGATGAACGAAGGCGAAAAATCCGCAAAAGATATTGATCGGCATGTGGATGAATGGATAGCAAAAAACAAAGCCAAGTGGAATGGCTGGCTCACGGAAGCCCGGGCTGCAGCAAAATAGCAATGCTTTCATTCACCGTAATTGGTCACAGGGCAGGCAACGGGCCATCATATCAACACCGATTTTCGCGTAGCGTTTAACCGTCACAACGATATAACATTTTAGGAGGATTTTAACTGAAAACCAACTTGAGTGGCGCCCCGTCAAGCCCGGATATTTTTTGGGGTAAATGATTCCACGGTACCGCCCGAAGAATTGG
>WGCP01000138.1 GCA_015493715.1 Desulfobulbaceae bacterium | reverse complement strand
GACAAGAATAAGGGATTGCGCATATCAAAAATGATTCTTGGCCGCCGTATTGATCAGGATCATATTACCCAGTTGCTCTCCGAAGGAAAAACAGAACTTATCACCGGTTTTATCTCGAAAAAGAAACGACCCTTTGATGCCTTTCTTCTTCTTGATGATAAGGGTAAACTGGGGTTTGAGTTTCCCCCCAGAAAGAGAAGAGGACGGGGGAAGAAGTCTGTAACCTAAGTCCTGCATTTATCCGGCATTCGAACGTCGATGCAGGCACATCTACTGTGTCGGCTTCACGAATTTCAGCTCGATGTACCAACAGTACACCTGTGCAGAAATTCGCTGGCCTCCTTGTGTCTGCACCTGTCTCAACGTTCTCTATGCACGAACAATTGCAGGAATTAGGTGTAAAATAGAAAATCACCTTTTTGTGGTGAGTAAAGGATTGTATGAGAAAATTGAAAAAAGAATACGCTGAAAAGAGTGGTCGTGAACTGGCTGCCGTTTGTGCTCGAGTTGCCGATGCTACCAAGGCTGAGGATCTTGTTTTGCTTGATGTGCGCGGTTTATCGTCATTTACTGACTATTTTGTCATTATGAGCGGTCGGTCAACCCGCCATGTTCAGGGGTTGGCCGAGGCCATCGAAGGAGAGTTGCGTTCCAAACGGGTATCAAGTAAACATAGTGAAGGACTCCGTGACGGAATCTGGGTCCTGTTGGATTTTACGGATGTGGTTGTTCACATATTTTACAAGGACAAACGCTCATTTTATGATCTTGAAGGCCTGTGGCACGATGCCCCGATGGTAGAGTTGTCGGAGCTGCTTTCCTAGTGCCTTCAAAACGGGAGGACGGCAATGCAGAAACATACAAACACTCCGCTTCTTCTTGCCATCCTCGATGGATGGGGCGTGGCTGATGAGGGGCCGACGAATGCCGTTTTTCTTGCCGATACGCCGAACATGGATCGGTGGCAAAAGCACTATCCGCACACCACTCTCATCGCCCACAACGGTATGGTCGGGCTGCCGGAGGGGCAGATGGGCAATTCCGAAGTCGGCCATCTCAATATCGGCGCCGGTCGTATCGTCTATCAGGATTACACCCGCATCAACCTTGCCGTCAAAGAGGGTGAACTGACAAAAAATTCCGCCTTAAACGCGGTAATGGACAAGGTGCTGGCCACCGGCACTGAACTGCATTTTCTCGGCCTCCTTTCTGATGGCGGGGTACACTCCCATATTCATCATCTTTTTGCCCTGCTTGCCATGTGCAAGGCCAAGGGGTTACACAATGTCTATGTCCACTGCTTTATGGACGGCCGGGATACGCCCCCCTCCTCGGGCATCGGCTATATGAAACAGTTGGTGAGCGAGATGAAGCGGATCGGCTGCGGCCGGGTCGCGACCATCAGCGGCCGCTTCTGGGCCATGGACAGGGACAGGCGTTGGGACCGGGTGGAGAAGGCCTGGCAGGCCATGGTCCACGGCAGGGGAGTCACGGCGGTCGATCCTGTCCAGGCGGTCGCAGATGCCTATCAGCGTGGTGAAACCGATGAATTCATTGTTCCCACCGTTCTTGTTGGGGAGGATGCATCACCCGTGGCCACGATTAACGATGATGACGGAGTGATCTTTTATAATTTTCGCGCTGATCGGGCCAGGGAGCTGTGTCATGCCTTTGGTGATGAAGATTTCACCGATTTTGATACCGGCCGTCGTCCCCGTCTGCTTGAGCTGGTGACCATGACTGAATACGAAGCGGATTTCACCTTTCCCGTCGCCTTTCCTCCCCAGGTTCTGACCCATATTTTAGGCGAGGAATTGAGCAGTCACGGGGTGCATCAACTGCGCATTGCCGAGACGGAAAAATATGCCCATGTGACCTATTTTTTTAACGGCGGCGAAGAAAAACCATTTCCCGGTGAGGAACGCATTCTCATTAATTCCCCACGTGAGGTGGCCACCTATGATCAAAAGCCGGAGATGAGCGCCGAAAAGATAACCGATGCCCTGCTGGCGGCGCTTACAAAAGATGAGCAGGCGGGAACCCCGATAGAGGTGGTGATCTTGAATTTTGCCAATGGTGATATGGTTGGGCATACCGGAGTTCTTGAAGCGGCGGTCAAGGCGTGTGCAACCGTGGACCGGTGCCTTGGCCGGATACGTGCATATATGAAAGATTGCGGCGGCATTATGTTGGTAACCGCCGATCACGGCAATGCCGAGAAAATGGTTGATCCCGAGACCGGAGAACCCTATACCGCCCATACCCTGAACCCGGTGCCGCTCATTTTGGTGGCCGACCGGTTTAAGGGGTGTCGTCTACGCGATGGCGGCGCCTTAAAGGATATCGCCCCGACCATGCTGACCATCCTTGATCTGCCGATTCCTGCGGAAATGGAGGAAGGGGAGAATCTCTTGGAGTGCTGAATCTTTGGTGGTGCAATCAGTGACAACAACCATGGACGGGGATTTTCATCGTCTTGGTCATCGTGATTTCAAGGCTGTGCCTCTCGGTCCGCACGGGAAACAGTGTTCGGTGGAGGGCTTTTGCAAACGATTCGGGGCCTACCATGCACTTTCCGATGTCTCATTTACTCTTTTTGCAGGTGAAATTGCAGGATTGATCGGTCCCAACGGCGCGGGCAAGTCGACCCTGCTTGAATGTATGACCGGTCTGCTCCCCGTCGATGCGGGCACAATCAGCCGGCAGGGCAGAGAGATTACCCTTGCGGAACGCCGTCGCTTTCTCTGGTATCAGCCCGATGATGCCCTGCCCTTTGCCCGTCAGCGGGTCAGGGCGATTTTATCCTTCTTCCGCCGAATGCACGGAAGAGACGGGCGTGATTTTGAAGAACTTGTTACCGGCCTTGAATTGGCACCGGTGTTGGCAAAATCGCTGCATACCCTGTCCAAGGGATATCGACGCCGGGTTCTTCTTGCCCTGGCCCTGCTGTCCCGGCAGTCTCTTCTGCTTCTTGACGAACCCTTTGACGGCTTTGATCTCAGACAGTCGCTGATGGTCATGGATCTTTTGCGCCGCTGGAAAAAGGATCGAACCATGCTCCTGTCCATTCACCAGCTCTCCGAGGCGGAAAAGATTTGTGATCGCTTCCTCCTCCTTGATCAGGGCAGGATACCGGCTATCGGCACCCTGGAAGAGCTGGGCATGCAGGCCGGGCTTGGGAAAAGGGCAACGCTTGAGGAGGTGTTCCTTGCCTTTACCTAAGGGTAGTGTCTGCCTGCGGCAGGCCCGACTCCTGTTGCAGCAGGAAATATGCGGTCTGCTACTTGCGCCGGCGCTCTGGATCATGCTGATCATTCTTTCCCTGCTGGTCGGCTATAGTTTTATTCAGGCCGTGGATCTGTTCAGTCAGGCCAGTCGCACGGCCTTGTCCTTTCCCGAGATGGCCCGGGGCATGAATCCTCTGGACGGCATATTTGTGCCGACGTTTGGCGCCTACTATCTTGCTGAGACTCTGCTGCTGCCCTTTGTCGCCATTCGGCTTATCGGCACGGACAAGCAGAGCGGCGCCTTGAAGTTGTTGCTGCAACTGCCGTTTTCCCCGTTTTCCCTCTGCGGACTGAAGATAACGGCCATGGTGCTGGTCTGGCTACTGAGTCTTTTGCCTGCGGCCGTGGTCTTGTTGCAATGGCATCTTTTGGGCGGCCATATTTTTTTCCCTGAAGTCGCTCTACTGTTCACCGGCCATGCGCTCTACTCCCTGACCATTATTGCCATTGCCATGTTTGCGGCCACCATCAGTGGTTCCCTGCCGACCGCCGCCATGTTCTGCCTGTCGATTACCCTTGGCTCCTGGGTCCTGGATTTTGCCGCCACCGGTCAGGGCGGGCTGTTGGCGATCATCGGTCATTTTTCCCTGGCAGGTATGCTGCATCAGTTTGAAAACGGCCTGCTGACCACAGGATATGTTGCTTCATTTTTATCCATTGCCCTGGTTTTTTTTCTGTTGAGCGTGGTCTGGCTGCATCCCGGTAAACGGTTGCGAAATAAGCTGGCCGCCTCCCTTCTTGTCGTGGCCGTCATTGCCTCTGTTCCGGCGTTGTCCACGTTCCTGCCGGGATATCGGGACGTCAGTGAAAACAGACGTCATTCCTTAAATCCTGTTGACAGCCACGCCCTTGCGCAATTGGACAAGCCCCTGATTATCACTGTTCATCTGAACGCGCGGGACAGCCGTCTGCTTGATCTGGAAAGCGATATGCTGGCCAAACTGCGCCGCATCGTCCCCGACCTGCAGATTCAGTATGCGGTCGACAACTCAACCGGCCTGTTCAGCGCCGGTGGGGACGACAAATATGGCCTGATCGAATATGAGTACGATGGACACCATGATGAGAGCTATTCCAACAGCCGAGAGGAAATCTTGTCGATTATATATAAACTGGCCGGTATTACGGTTGTTGCCGAACCGGTGCCGAACTACCCCGGTTACCCGCTGGTAGCGGATGCCGGGGCAAGCCGATGGCTGTTTTATCTCGTCTTACCGCTGCTTTTCTTGTGTGGCGGGCTTTACTCTGGTAAAAGATTGTAGTCTACCCCCTTTAACCAATGAAAATCGGGAGAATACTGATGAAGGGACAACGAAAAAAATATTTCATTCCGGGTGCAATTTTAGGCACCCTGGCTATCGGTTATTTTGTCTATCTGGGTATGTTTGCCCCGGCCAAGGCGCCTGCGCAGCTGGAATATCTGCCGGGCGGCCATAACTTCTCCGTGGTTACAACCGCCATGGCCGGACAGGTCGAGCCGACGAAAAAACCGGCGGACTCGCGAGCGCTTGTTTTTGATTTTTCCGGAGAAACAGTGGGCGCTCAGCCAAAAACCTTTGTGCCTGCGGTCGGCAACTGGATCATCGGTATGGACAACGGTAATACGGTCCTGGTTGTTGACGGCCGCAAGTGGCGACGGGGCGTAGCCTCCGCCGGCCTGGCCGACAAGGCACGGGCGCTGTATGGTAAACGCTATGCCGAGTTTTTAGATAATGTTACGGCCTATGCCTATTATCCCTTTGCCGTGGCCACCGGAGTGGACAACTTCACCAACGGCGAGATCAAGGTTCGATTTAAGGCCATTGCCGGTCGCATTGATCAGGGGGGCGGTATTCTTTTTGACCTCAAAGCCAATGGCGATTATTATGCCCTTCGTGCCAATCCCCTGGAAAACAATCTGGTGCTGTGGCGTTATCGGCATGGAGCACGAAGTTCCGTCAGTTGGGTTCGCAACGTGGTGACACCGTCCCGGAAATGGCATACCCTGCGCCTGATTGTCCAGGGTAACCTGGTCAAGGGATACGTCAACGGCAAACAGTATCTCTCCTATCGTCTGCCCGCTCCTGTTTCCGGGAAAGTGGGCTTGTGGACCAAGGCGGATAGTGTGGTCTACTTTGATGACTATCAGGTCACGCCGCACTGACGGTGGTTGGTGTGATTTGTTGTATTTTTCCTGATAATTGCCTCGTAAGATACTGAGGCGCTACAAAATTATTGTACGTGACAGAAGCGAATTTATTCGTCTGTTAGGCATACAAGAAAAGGGAAGGGGTAGTGCTAAGCCAGCGAGAAATTCAGAAGCTGAGAACAAAATGTAACCAACTTGGTGATGGCCCTGATTATAGAGTGAACGATTATGTTACTAACCTTCTGAATACAGTCTTAGACTTTCAGATGAATGTTGGAACAGTTGCGTCAGCAATGGATCATTATGAAAATACTCATGGGTACAGAACTCATAAGAAGTTGATGGAAATTATTAACCGGTATCCAAATACCAAAAAAGGTAACCTAGAACTTGCCAATGATCTTTGGGGCAACAATCACTGGAGCCGGGCAAAGTTCTTGAGAAAGCTTATGAAAGAGTTTGAATCCAGAGGTATTAAGGGGCAACAATCGCTTAAACGGTGGATTACCAACGCCGACTTTGAAAAGGATATTAAGGGGAAATTCAAAACGAAAGAGCATAGTATTGGTATTGCTCTATTTCAGTGGCTGCGCTTACGACTTGGTGTTGATACAGTAAAACCAGATGTGCATATAGTTAATTTCGTGGCAGATTCTATTGATAGGAAAGTTACTTAAGAAGAGGCTCTGGAATCACTACTTAAAGTAGCTAAACAAACTAAAAGAAGAGCTGCACTTTTAGATGCTGCTATTTGGCATTATCAACGTAAGAATGGCTAACAAGATAAATCAACACGGACGCACTATTCCTTGGCGCTCGCATTGCGCCGGTTATTTGCGGCGTTATGGTGGCAACAATCAGGACAACCATGGACAACCATGGACAACATGGCGGCTGAAGCCGCTCCTACGGGTTTGGGTTGCGGGCATAGCCCGCCTTGGTGGTAACCGGGTTTCAAGTACTCGTTACTCCTTGTACACTAACGGAGTATAAGAAAATTAATCAACATACCCTCTAAGTAGTTACCAAAAAATAATGAAAAACAAAATACTATGAAATATATCAGCACCCGGGGTGAAACTCCGCCCATTGGCTTTAAGGATGCGGTCATGATGGGCCTTGCCCGTGACGGCGGCCTGCTGTTGCCGGAAAGATTACCTGCGGTTGATCGCAACACGCTCAACTCCTGGCGCAATCTGCCCTATCAATATCTGGCCCTGGAAATTCTCACTCTCTTTATAGACGATATTCCCCGGCTTGACCTGGATGCTCTGGTTGAACGTTCGTACAGACAATTTTCCCATCCGCAGGTCACGCCGGTGCGCAAGGTCGGCGATCTTTACATCATGGAACTGTTTCACGGGCCGACACTGGCCTTTAAGGATATCGCCCTGCAGCTCCTGGGTAATCTTTTTGAATATATCCTGACGGATTCCGGCTCCTTTATGAATATCATCGGCGCAACCTCCGGTGATACCGGCAGCGCTGCCATTTACGGCGTGCGCGGCAAAAAAGGAATCAACATTTTCATCCTTCATCCCGAGGGGCGTACCAGCCCCATTCAGGCCCTGCAGATGACCACGGTGCCGGATCCGAATGTCTTTAATATTGCGGTGCGCGGCACCTTTGATGATGCCCAGGCCATAGTGAAGGAGATTTTCGGTGACCTGGAATTCAAGGACAGGTACCATCTCGGCGCCATCAATTCCATTAACTGGGCTCGGGTTCTGGCTCAGGTAGTTTATTACGTGTACAGTTACTGCAAGGTACGGAAAACCGGTGCGGAATCGGTGGATTTTTCCGTGCCCACCGGCAATTTCGGTGATATCTTTGCCGGTTTCATCGCCAAACGGCTCCTGCCCGAGGGATGCATCAATCGGTTGATCCTGGCCACCAATGAAAATGATATTCTGGCCCGTTTCGTGCGAGAGGGGGAGTATGCCGTCGGCGGCAGCGTCACCTCGACCTTCAGCCCATCCATGGATATTCAGATTGCCTCCAATTTTGAACGATATCTCTATTACCTGCGTGATGAAAACAGTGAGCAGGTCAAGAACGATATGGCCTCGTTTGCCCGGACAGGTAAGATTGATCTGGTAAAATTCAAGCAGCGGGTGCAGCAGGATTTTGTTGCCCGCAGCGTTAGTGAAGAGGAAACCATTGCCACCATCGCCCAGGTCTATACTCGGGAAAACTACTTGCTTGACCCCCATACAGCGGTTGGTGTCAAGGCGGCCATGGAAATGAAAAGTGATGAGCGGCCGGTGATCTGTCTGGCCACGGCCCATCCGGCAAAATTTGGTGATGCCGTCAATAAGGCCATCGGCAAAGAGGTCGACCTGCCGCCTGCTTTGTCCGCTCTGGCGAAGAAAGAGAGCCGGTGTGAGGTTATGGATGCGGACATTGACCAGGTCAAGGAATATGTCCGCCGCCATGCTCTGACCTGAGACCGGATCATGGTGCAGGAATTAACATATAAAAAGCGGGTGGAGGAGGCCGTCGGCTTTCTTCGTCATAAAATAGCAGTCCGCCCGGACATTGTTCTTCAGTTGGGAACAGGTCTGGGCGCCTTTGCCGAGGTCGTGGAGGAGCAGGTCGTTATTCCTTATGCGGATATACCGCATTTTCCGCAATCAACGGTCACAAGCCATGCCGGTAATCTTATTTTCGGTACCCTGTGCGGCAGGAAGGTGGCCCTGCTCCAGGGAAGGTTGCATTTTTACGAGGGTTATTGTGCCCGTGAGGTCGCCTTTCCTGTCCGGGTCCTGTCCTTGCTTGGATGCCGGACCGCTGTAATCACCAATGCCGCCGGCGGCTTAAATTCCGATTTTGTGCCCGGCACCATCATGGTTTTTTCCGATCATATCTACCTGCTGCCGGACAATCCCCTGCGGGGGCCGAATGTGGATGATTGGGGGCCGCGTTTTCCTGATCTTTCCCGGCCCTATGATCAGCGGTTGCAGGAGGCGGTATTCACGGTCGCCGAAGAACTTGGTCTTGATGAGGTTGTCGGCGGCACCTATGTCTGCATCCCCGGCCCCAGCCTGGAAACTCCGGCGGAAACCAGGTACCTGCGCATGATCGGCGCCGATGCGGTGGGAATGTCTTCGCTGCCGGAGGTGCTGGTGGCCGTTCATGCAGGCATGCGGGTGCTGGGGCTTTCCGTGGTGGCCAATGTCAATGACCCGGATAATTTTACTCCCATTCTACTGGACGATATCGTTGCCGCCGCCGGTCGGGCGCGACCGCGTCTGCAGCAACTGCTCTCTCGCATAGTGCCGCAACTGTGAATATGCACCATAAAGAGTTTCTCATAAGCGGAAAATACCTGCTGCCCATGGACGGGCAGGGGACGCTCATTGAGGATGGTGCCGTGGTGACCTGCGGCGACACCATAGTTGAAATCGGCCCTGTAGCGCAATTGCGCGCACAATACCCGGATGCCGATGAGCTGAGGCAAAAGCATGGCCTGATTATGCCCGGCCTGATCAATACCCATACCCATGCGGCCATGTGCTGTTTTCGCGGTCTGGCCGATGATCTGCCGCTCATGGAGTGGCTGCAGGAGTATATCTTCCCGCGAGAGGAAAAGTTGACCGGGGAGATCGTGTATACCTCCACCCTTCTTTCTCTGTGTGAAATGATCAGGTCGGGCACTACCAGCTTTAACGATATGTATCTCTTTGCCCGTGATGTGGCCCGGGCAGCGGAAGAGTCTGGGATGCGAGCATGGTTGGGTGAGGTACTCTATGACTTTCCATCGCCGAGCTACGGGGAACTGGAAAACGGGTTTGCCCTGATGGAGCAACTCTTTGCCGATTATGTCGATAATGAACTGATCACCATCACTGTCAATCCGCATGCGGTCTATACCTGCTCACCCGATCTGCTGATCCGTCTTGGACGTTTTGCTGCAGAGCGGCAGGCGCTTTTGCATATCCATCTTGCCGAAAACGCGGATGAAGACGCCCTCTGCCGAGAGCGGTTCGGCGTTGGCCCGGTCCGTCATCTGGATAAACTCGGTCTGCTTGGCAAGCGGACGCTGGCCGCTCATTGCGTGATTCTTGACGACGAGGAAATTGCCCTGCTGGCCCGGTGTGGGGTTAAAGTCGCCCATTGCGTGGAGTCGAATATGAAACTTGCCTCGGGCATAGCGCCGGTGCCCGCGATGCTTGATGCCGGGGTGTTCGTCGGTATCGGCACGGACGGCAGCGCCTCCAATAATGACGTGGATATGTTTGGCGAGATGAACAGTGTTGCCAAGGTACACAAGGCCGCATTGATGGACCCCACGGTCATGGATGCGGAAACCACCCTGTCCGCCGCCACCCGTGGCGGCGCAGCGGCCCTTGGTGCGCAGCAGGAAATCGGCAGCCTGGAAGTCGGCAAAAAGGCGGATCTGATAGTTGTTGATTTTGACCGGCCCCATCTGAGTCCTGTTTATAATCCTGTTTCCCATCTTGTCTATGCGGCAAGGGGTGCGGATGTCGTCCATTCCATGATCAACGGCAGGCTGGTGATGAAAAACAGGAAAATTCTCACTCTTGACGAACCGGCAATTCTTGCCGACATGGTGGAAATAAGCCGAGAAATAGGCCGCCTACAAGGGTGAGGCTGTTGACAGTCCCATTGCCTTGGTGCTATGGTGCAGACGTCCTATCAATTTTGATGGCGTCGTAAAAACTTCGATCTAGTGCATCGTGTGTCCCCAGGGCGATTCACAACATACTCCCTGTATAGTTGCCACCCGCCCCGGAACACCACTCCTCGGAGTCTACGTTTACCTGTATCTCTATGTTTTTACTTAGCCGTCTTTGAAAAGATTAGGACTTTTTACGAGTCAATCAATTTTAATATTTTATATATTTTCTTTTATCTTACAAGTGAGGTGCGGCCATGTTCGGTCTGGGAATGCCTGAACTGATCATCATCCTGGTCATAATTGTTATTATCTTCGGAGCCGGCAAGCTCCCTGAAATAGGGTCCGGTATCGGCAAAGGGATTAAAAATTTCAAGGATGCGACAAAAAATGAAGATAAACAAAAAACAATAGAGGATGAAAACGAAAAAGATGCCTGATTTCAGGCGGAGTGCAACGTTTTCATTCTAAGGAGGAAATATGTTCGGACTCGGTACTCCTGAACTCATAATTATAATGGGTATTGCCTTTTTGGTGTTCGGCGGCAAAAAACTGCCCGAGATCGGTGCCGGTCTCGGCAAGGGCATCAATGCCTTCAAACGTGGCCTTAACGAAGCCGAAGATGTGGGCCTTGATCTGAAGAAGAGTCTGCCCGGTGTAAAAGAAGTAACGGAAGTCAAAGAAAAAATAGATAAGGCCAGAAATATTTCAAAGGTCCTGACTAAATAAGGGTTCCCTGAAGTACGTACTTTTGTTGCTTTAGCCGCGAACGTACCGGCTTGTCCGGGTTACGGTGTTAAGCCCGCTTGAGTCGTTTGCCTGTTGATTCATCATTTAAGGAGGTCATATTTCTCCCTCCCCCTTTGAATATGACCTCCTTTGTATTTTTATGCCCTCCCTCCATCGGTTCTTCCTTTGTTCTTGACACTTTTCCACTTTTTTTGTATTCGTCCCTTCTGCAGTCTCAACGTTCCATATGCCGTAATCCGCGTTCGTCCCGGATGTGTGCATTATCTGAATCGTTCGATTCACAGCAATGACTTTCAGGAGTAATCCATGTGTCGTTTAGCGTTAAAATCCTCAGATACCCCTTTTTCACCGTATGAGGTCCTGCAGGCCATGGAGGCCATGCAGGAGGGATACGATGGGTCCGGATTAGGCCTGCTCATGCGCGGAGTCCACTTTACGGATTTCAATTATGAGAAGGACAATCAGGTCATCCTGTCCGGAATAGCCCATACGGAAGAAGCACTGTCCAGATTGAACGGACTGATGGAGGCCCGTGGCTTTGTTCAGAAATATGACCATGAGTTCAAGGTGTATCCGGAAATGATCGAAGCCTCGGACCGTTTCAAATACATTGTCCGGGTCTACAAAAAACCGGAGGGTATGAGTGAGGCGGATCTTGAGGAAAGCCTGATGCAGACCCGTCTGTTTCTACGCAAGGACGGCGAAGATCATGGCGGCGATCTGACCGTGTTTTCCTTCTGGTCGGACGTGGTGATGATCAAGGAGGTTGGCTGGCCGCTTGCCGTCGGCGATGCCCTTTCACTTTCCGATAATCGGATTACCGCCCGGGTGGTAATGGCGCAGGGACGGCAGAACACTAATTACGGCATTAATCTCTATGCCTGTCATCCGTTTTTTATCCAGGGTATCTCCACCATGACAAATGGTGAAAACACGGCCTTTGTCCCCATCAAAGAGTGGCTGGAAGGAAAAAAAATCCCCGGATATACCGGCTATCAGAGTGATTCGGAAGTTTTTACCCATATTCTCCATTATGTGACCAAAAAATTGAAGCTGCCCCTGCAGGTCTACAAGCATGTTATCACTCCCCTCAAAAGTGAGGAGCTGAATAATCATCCTCAGGGAGATTTTCTCCAGGGACTTCGAGTCGCATGCCGCCGGCTGATAATTGACGGTCCCAACGCCGTGATCGGCACCCTGCCCGATGAAACCAGTATGCTGGTCATGGATGCTAAAAAAATGCGGCCTGCCTCTGTGGGCGGCAAACCAGGAACCTGGGCAATTGCCTCTGAAATGTGCGGGGTCATGGCCATGGTTCCGGACCGTGATCCGGCCTTTGATTTTCAACCGATGCGTGAACATACCGTTATTATTCCTCCAGATCGTAAGGAACTATTAATATGGACTCAGTTCGATCCGTTTACACTACCCCAAGCAGCTTAACCTACTGCGACCTGCCCTGGATTATTCAGCACCGGGAGGATCGCTGTACGCTTTGCGGTCGCTGTACGGCTGTCTGTCCGGTTAATGCCATCTACCTGACCTACCGGCGGCAGCGCGTACCCAAACTTGATGTTCTTAAGAAGAAGCGGGGCAATGAATACCGGCATTTTGTCGGTATCCGTCAGCATACATCCATTGAAAAAAAATGTATCGGCTGCGGCATGTGTTCCTCGGTCTGTCCCAACGAGGCCATTGGTCCTGTGCCCAACACCAATGAGCATCGAACGGTTTTTCATCAGAATCAGAAGGGCGAGGCCTGGAAACGGGGCGGTCGCCGGAATAAATCCGGAGCCACTATCCTTGACCGGATCGCCTTTGACCGTATCTCCATGCTTACCGATCCGGCGCTTGATGCCGGACGACATGAGTTCAGCCTTAATACCATTCTTGGTCGGGTGCTGCCGCCGGAAGAATATTTGCGCCGCAAGGCCGCCGGTGAATGGATACCGCCTACCAGGGAGATCTTCCCCTTTATCATAGGATCGATGTCCTTTGGGGCGCTTTCGCCCAATATGTGGCTGGGACTGCTGCAGGGTGTTGCCTACTGTAATGAGGTGCTCGGGATTCCCGTTGTTATGGCGACCGGTGAAGGCGGATGTCCGCCCTGGGTCTTGAAGAGTCCGTTCCTGAAATATATCATCCTGCAGATTGCCTCGGGCTATTTCGGCTGGGATGAAATTATTCGTGCCATTCCTGAAATGCAATGCGATCCCGCCGCCATTGAAATCAAATACGGGCAGGGTGCCAAGCCCGGTGACGGTGGTTTGTTGATGTGGTTCAAGGTCTCCAAACTCATCGCCCGTATGCGCGGCGTACCCGAGGGAGTTGATTTGCCGTCGCCGCCGGTCCATCAGACGCTCTATTCCATTGAAGAGAGCGTTATGAAGATGATTCAGACCCTGTCCATGGCCTTTGGCTTCAGGGTACCTGTTTATCCCAAGATATCCGGCTCGACTTCGTCGAAAGCGGTGCTGAACAACCTGGTGCGCAATCCTTATGCGGGCGGTATGCTCATTGACGGCATCGACGGTGGGACGGGAGCTGCCTATAACGTCTCCATGAATGCTACCGGCCATCCGATCGCCTCCAACCTGCGTGAGTGTTATCTCGATCTGGTTGCCCAGGGGCGCCAGAACGAGATTCCGCTTTTTGCCGCCGGTGGTATCGGCAAAAACGGTAATGTAACCCAGAACGGTATGGCGCTTATCATGCTTGGCGCTTCCGGCGTCCATATGGGTAAGTATATTATGCAGTCCTGCGCAGGATGCCTCGGAAACGAGAAAGGCCGGTGCAATGTCTGTAATATCGGTATCTGTCCCAAGGGCATCACCTCTCAGAATCCAAAACTGTATCGACGGCTTGATCCCGATGATGTCGCTCAACGAGTTTCGGAGGTTTTTATGGCCATCAGGACGGAGATGAAAAAAATAATGGCTCCGTTGGGAAGGTCGCAGAGCCTGCCCATCGGTATGTCTGATGCCCTTGGTATTGATGATGCCGATGTCGCCGACAGACTGAATATTAAATATATCTGTTGATCAGCGTCCACGCCCAGGCGTGGTCGTAATTTAATTTTTTATACACACGTCCATGGCGTGTTTACCTAATACATAATTGATAGCCGATATGAGTGCACAAGAGAGGAAGGTTGTAAGAGTCAGGGGCAAGGATGATCAGGGCAGGCGTCTGACGTCCAAGGTCTTTGAAGAAGAGGTTCGTGGGGCGGCGGCCGCCGCCGATGAGTTGATCCTTGAATCCTTTGGTCAGCATAATATCGGTTTACGCCTGGGAACACCCGATCATCCCCTGACCATCCGGGTACAGGGACCGGCCGGCCAGCGTCTTGGTTGTATGGGCCAGTCCGGGGCGACCATTATCTGTGAAAATGCCGCCTCTGATGATGTTGGTTATCTCAATATCGGCGCTGATGTAATTGTACGCGGCAACGCCACCAACGGCGTCTGTAATGCCATGGCCGGTGGTCGGGTCATGATTGGGGGCTCCATTGGTGCGCGCGGACTGACCATGACAAAGTGGAATCCGGTATATGAGCGGCCGGAGATGTGGGTTCTCGGCTCGGTTGGTGATACCTTTGCTGAGTTTAACTGCGGCGGAGTGGGTGTAGTCTGCGGTGTTGAGGCCAAAAATCCCGACAATGTACTTGGTTATCGTCCCTGTGTCGGTATGGTCGGCGGAAAGATTTATTATCGCGGCGCAACCGATGATTCCTATTCCCGGACAAATGCCAGGTTGAGCAAGCCTGATGATGAAGAATGGCAATGGCTGGTTAAGGGACTGCCGGAATATCTTGAGGCCATTGAGCGTCCGGAACTCTTGGAGACCCTGTCTGTTCGAGAGGACTGGAACCTGCTTTCCGCCATCACACCGCAGGAACGGGCCCTGATGTTTTCCGGCCCCATGCCCATGACCGAATTTTCCCGCAGGGTATGGAGTCAAGGCTTTGGCGGTGGAGATCCCCTGCGGGATCTGGCGCCTGGTCTTGATCGATCAGTCATCGGTGTTATTGAATCCGGTGAATTTCGCAGACGTAAGCCTTTCTGGGCAAATCGAAACTCAGCCGCGCCTTGCACCTATTACTGCCCGATGCACATTCCCACTATTGACCGGTTACGGCTCATTCGTGAGGGTAAAACCGAAGAGGCCTATGAGATGCTGCTCCGGTACACGCCTTTTCCGGCCTCGGTCTGCGGGACCATCTGTCCGAATCTCTGTATCCAGAATTGTTCACGCAAAAAAGTTGATTATTCCATTGATGTTCAGGTCCTCGGCAGGGCCGTCCATACTGCTGAACCGCCAAAGGCCCAACCGTCCATCGGCAAAAAAGTGGCTATTATCGGTGGCGGTCCGGCCGGAATGGCCACGGCCTGGCATCTTGCCTTAAATGGTATCGAAGCCCATATTTTTGAACAGGACAACCAGCTTGGTGGAAAACTTGCGCAGACCATTCCCTGGGAGCGTTTATCCAAGGCGGTCTGGGAGATGGAAATCGCCCGCTTCATGAAAGAGGATAATATTACCGTTCATTTCGGTGAGTCCATGACCAAGGATAGAGTTGAGGAACTCAAAAAAGAGTTTGACTTTGTCGTTATCGGGGTTGGTACCCATCAGCCGAAGATCATACCCTTCCCGGGGCATGAACGGGTCATTCCCGCCCTTGATTACTTAAAGGCGGCAAAGAGCAATTCCCCCATGCAAACGGGTAAACAGGTGGTTATTATCGGTGCCGGCAATGTCGGTTGCGATGTGGCTGCCGAGTGCTATCGTCTTGGCGCTGTCCAGGTTACTCTGGTCGACATCCAGAAACCGTTGGCCTTTGGTAAAGAACGTGATGCGGCTGAGGCCCTGGGCGCTACTTTCAAATGGCCGGTGATGACTAAAGAGGTTACTGAAGAAGGCCTTGTTACCGATAGCGATGAGCTTCTTCCCGCTCAGACGGTTATTATCTCCATCGGTGACGTGCCCAGGCTGCCGTTTCTACCGGATTCGGTTGAGGTGGTCAAGGTGGCCGGTGGCTCCTGGATCAAGACTGATGAGTCCGGGCGAACCACGGATTCTAAAATTTTTGCCGTCGGTGATGTCGAACGCCCCGGTCTTGCCACCAATGCCCTTGGTGCCGGGAAAAGAACGGGTGAGTATCTTGCCGCCGCCTTAAAGGGCGAGGAGTGGAAACCTTTTACCAAGAAGTTGATCAAGTACGAGGCCCTGACCATTGCCCATTATGATCCGGCCGAAGAAAAGGGAGACACGGAGAATCATCAGGCTGCCCGATGTCTGAGTTGTGGAGCCTGTCGGGACTGTCATCTCTGCGAGACTATCTGCCCGACCCATGCCATTTCACGACGTGAAATTATAGCTGATGATCCAGACGGCGTCAACTATGAGTACGTCTCTGATGACAGCAAGTGTATTGCCTGCGGTTTTTGTGCCGACACCTGTCCCTGTGGTGTCTGGACAATGCAACCCTTCTGATTCAGGTTTTTTTTCTTTGTTTTTCAGGCAGGCCGGTACCCTTCATCGGCCTACTCATTCGGTTAATGCACCGAAACTTCGTGATCTGAGCGGATGACGATGGGGCGTAGCTAAATCCTGCCCTTTATTTTTTGACAAACCGAAGGACAACTCGATAGTCCTTCGTGTTCAGATTCTTGGGCAGGATGTTGCCGTTTGCCACCAGAATCGTCAGTACCTTCCCGCCCACCGGGTCCTGTCGGAATTGCTTGCGTCGTTCCCGCCCCTTGGGGCCGATGATCCGCTTCCTGGGACTGCGAATATTGAGCAACTCCGCCTCAACACCTGCCGCCGCCGGTCGTGTCGGTGATACCGGAGGGCCGGCAGGTGGAATACCGCCTATCAAAATGTCGACCATTGTTTTCTCCCTGAGCTTTTTTGAGTCTATTTCTTCCCCTGACTCCTTCCTCTCTATCGGCTATCCTGTTGTTTTTCGTTAATTCTTTATTTTTCGGCTAGCTGCAGTAGCAGCTTTTCCAGGGCAATTTGTTCGCTGAGCAGGGCTCCGGCCCGCATTTCCAGGGCCTTCATTTCCTCTTTTGTCGCCGCCTGCCGGATATGGCTGCAGTTGTAGTTCAGGCAAAAGATCGGTTTAATGGTGAAAATACATCCCCGAGGACCGAGATAGCAGCATTCGTCACCATTGTCGATCGGTTTAATCGAAATTCCCAGCAGCAGGTTGATCAACAGGACAATCCCGTCCGTGTTCCCTGCCATGTAGCTGCTGCAGCAACCACCGTCGACCCTGGCGGCACATGCACTGCAACGCGCCCCCATGCCCATTGTCAGCATATGTTTATCCAGATCATTTGCTTTGTGCTGCAACGCTTCCAGGGTATCGGTGATATCCCGGTTGCGTAACAGACGCGGGCCGTGCTGTTGATAGAGACGGCGGGCAACTCGGAGTTTATCCGTGATGGAGCCGGAGTAGTAGGTGGTAAGATTCTTTGCCGCTTGTGTTGTCATTTTTTCTTTGCCTGCTGCATAAAGGTTTTCCATATCGGTGCTGCGGCCCGTCCGCCGGTTTCGCCTTTTCCCAAGGTTCGACCCCGGTCGTAACCAAGCCATATTCCAGTAGTCAGCTTTTCGGTATAGCCGATGAACCAGGCGTCCCGGTTGTCATCGGTGGTGCCCGTTTTGCCGGCGGCTCCGGGTATGCCTCGGGCCTGTTTGCCGGTCCCTTGCCGGATTACCTCGGTGAGTATTCCTGTGATAGTTGCCGCCGTGGCCGGGGATACAACCCTTTTGGCGGCAGGGTGGGGCCAGGGACGGATTCGACCATGTCGGTCCCGAACCCTGGTTATGGCGCGTGGCCGGTGGTAGAGTCCCTGATCGGCAAAAATGGTATACACGCCGGTCATCTCAAGCAGAGTAACCGGTGAAGCGCCGAGGGCCAGCGGCAGTTCCGGCTTAAGTTTTTCTGATATTCCGGCCTTGTGGGCAAGCTGAATGACCGGTTG
>WGCP01000137.1 GCA_015493715.1 Desulfobulbaceae bacterium | reverse complement strand
TCATCCTGAAGGAGCAGGGCCAGGAACTCCGTATAAGATAAAGAATCTTCAATGGCCTGCTTGTTTCTGACCTCCAGGGAGTCCATAAATCCTGAGAGTCTGAGTTGTTTGAGCATGGGAGTAAGTTCCGGCATTGGGTTCATGTTTTTCTCCTGTTATTGAGTGAGTAAGGTGTTTGTGTCACGGCAGAATGTGCCGTCACCGGTATACACATTGCTGAGTTGTTGGCTGGATTTTGGCGGGTCGATATAATCCAGCTCTTTTGCCAGAATGGTCTTCACGGTCCGATATCGTGGGTTATCATAGAACAGGGCCCGCCGGCAGGCAGATTCCAGCCGCTGCTTGCCATATTTGTTTTTGAAGCGGACAATCCCCTGTGCTGCTCTCAGGTTGTCGAGAACACGGTCACTGAAAAGGTGGTCAATGAGAGCCCGGCAAAATGGACCGATGTCATCAGCTTGCTTGATGCACCACTGAGGATCCCGCATCAGGTATGCCTGGGCATCAGGTGGCAGATGATCGTTACAGGTAGACTTTTGTCCCGGCTGCTTCAGCCGGGTGTGAACGGCGACCAGCTGATGATCCTTGAAAAGTTTTATGGAGTGTTCGGTTGCCTGCAGCCAGAGTTCCTGTCTGACCAGACGGAACGGGGCAGAGTAAAAGGACTTTTCGAATTGGACATGGCAGTTGCCATGGAGTTTTACTTTTGTCCAGATGGCGGGCTCCGGTGGCCTGTCCGGGAGCGACCTCAGCAGGTGCTGTTCTGTTTCTTGAAAAAGTTGAACGGGCTGCTGTCTGGTTGTCCCGTGGACACGAACGGAAGCAATTTCTCTGTTCCAGCGTTGTAGCTGCTGATTGGCATCGGCAAGGGAACGAAATTCCTTCAGGGGCAGGAAGTTACGTTTAACGTATTTTACTCCGGCCTCTACGATTCCCTTCTTTTTCGGCTCTCGTGGAGGACAGGGTGAAATGAGGAAACCGTATCCTTCGGCGAAATCAGCGTAGGATCGTTGGACGGCAGGATCACGCCAGCAGGCTCTGGTGATGGCCGCTTTCGGGTTATCGATAATGACCCGGGCAGGAACACCGCCAAAGAAGGCCAGCGCCCGACGGTGACAGCCAAGCCAGGTGAGGACTTTCTGGTCACGAACCATCTCGGCATACTGGTGACGGCTCCAGGCCAGGGTCATGACGAAAAACCAGGTCTTGAACTCTTCACCAGTGAACACATCGATGATACGGGGACCGGCGCCGAAGTCAACCTGTGCACTGTCACCGGGCTCGTGGTCGAGCATAACGGTGGCTTCGGGCGGTCTATCTTTTTGGAGTTTTTGCAGGAATCGGCGCACAGCTGAATAGCTGCCCTTGAAATCGTATTTTTCCTGAAGCGTTCTGTGGATAACGGTTCCGGAGATTCCCTGGCTGTGCCAGGCTTTTACCTCCTTGGTAAAGGGAGTAAGAGAAGAGTTTTGCTGTCTGGTTACAGGAGGAGCAAGAACCCGGGCAAGTTCCTGATCATCGGGAAGTGGGGATGTTGGTTCCAGCCAGCCGTGGCGATGTGCAACCTTTCTCAGTGCAGCGGCCTTGTTGCGGCCTATAAGGCCGGTTTTAGCAAGCCTGCGGTCCGACTCCCCCTGACGCATCCGGGCAAGTATGTGACGATATTCATGCATTTCGAATCTCCTGTTACCCATCTTTGTGTTCCTCCTCTGGAATTGTTGAAAAATAAATCCAGAGGACTCTACACCGATGGGATAGAAAATCCGAAACTCTGATTAAGTGGCTCTATTAGTCCGATCCTGAAGTGGCTCTATTACACCGGTCACAGGGTGGCTTCATTAGCCCGATCTTCAGGTGGCTCTATTAAGGCGATCATGGAATGGCTCTATATGGGCGGTCAGTAACAAAGGGTGCCAAGGCCGTTAAAATTCTGAAATTCATTCTCGAGGGCTGTTTGTTATCGGGGATCCATATAGATCCTGGAACCTGCATGCATGCTGGATTCCGGCCCAACAGACTACGGGAATGACGGGATGCGGGCGGGCTGCGAAATAAGGGGAACGGGTCGTCTTCCCGGAATGATTTTGTCGAGGACGAGTCGTCGTCCTCGAGCGTTGTTATCGGGGATCCAGGTAGATCCTGGAACCTGCGATGCATATTGGATTCCCGCCCAACAGACTACGGGAATGACGGGATGTGGGAGGGCTGCGAAATAAGGGGAACGGGTCGTCTTCCCGGTATGATTTTGTCGTGGACGAGATTAATAGAATACGTCTTTACGGATTTGAAGATTTTTTTCCTCTGTCATTCATTCAAGCGTTGTGAAAAATTTTATCGTCGGAACCACGCTGAAGGCGTGGCGCCGGAGGTAAAATTGTTTCATGTCTCGAAGGCTACGCTTACTTGTTTCTGCGCCAGTTCGGGTGGGTAATATTGAATTTATTGATTTTGTAATTCAGAGCCCTGGGGCTGATGCCCAATCGCTTGGCGGCATTTTTCTGTACCCAGAGACTCTCTTCCAGAGCCCGCAGGATCAGGTCCTTTTCATGGATTTCCAGAGGTTCAACCCGGGTTGATGAAGCACCGTTGGCGGGGCCGTGGAAATCAGGGATCTGGATGGAGTCGGTGGTGATCAGGTTGCTGTCTTCAAGAATGACGGCACGTTCAATGGTATTGGCCAGCTGTCGGATATTTCCCGGCCAATGATAGCTTTTGATAAGAGCGGTGGCATTCTCGGAAAATCCATCCACCTTTTTTTTCAGACTGATACATGATTTCTCAAGCAATCTGGTGGCCAAGGGCTCAATACAGAGTGGCCGTTCCTTTAACGAAGGCAATTTGACCGGTAGAACGTTAATGCGGTAATAGAGGTCTTCGCGCAGCTTTCCGGCCTTGATCTGGGTGATGAGATCCTTGTTGGTGGCGGCGATTACGCGGACGTCAACCTTGATGGTCTTGTTGCCGCCCACGCGCTCAAAGGCCTTTTCCTCAAGCACCCGAAGGAGCTTGGTCTGGATTTCCATGGATATTTCTCCGATTTCGTCCAGGAAAATCGTGCCGCCGTTGGCCTGTTCAAACCGACCGATCCGCTGCTTATCTGCGCCGGTGAAGGAGCCTTTTTCATGACCGAACAGCTCACTTTCCAGCAGGGCTTCCGGGATGTTGGCGCAGTTGATTTTAATAAAGGGCTTGCCGTGGCGTGGTGAATTATAATGGATGGACCCGGAGAGGAAACTTTTACCGGTTCCGGTATCACCTGTAATGAGAATTGTTGAGTCTGTGGAAGCAAATTTTTTCAGACTGGTGATTACTTTCTGAAAGGATATGCTTTCGGCAATGATGGAGTCAAAATCATAGACAATGTCCTGTTTTCTTCGCAGGTAATCGATTTCGTTTTGTAACTCTCGCTGCTTGATTGCCTTCTGGACCACAAGTTGAATTCTGGTCGGTGAAAAGGGTTCGGCGATAAAATCAAAGGCGCCCCGTTTAATTGCCTGGACAATCAGCTCTGCTTTCTCCGACTTACTGGTTATAATGATCGGAGTATGGGGCGTCTGGGTCCGGGTTTGGTCAAGGAGGGCAAAAGCGCTGCCATGGTCTTCTTTGACATTCATAAAAATAACGTCATATTGCCGCTTGTTCATCTCCCGTTTAAATGATTTTGGGTCATTACGAAAAATAATATCCGACGTATCAGCCAGGGCCTTATGGATATTTTTTTTGCTGTCGGGCAGCCACTCATAGGCGAGTACCGCCAGTTTATTTGTGTCCATGGATTCTTTGGCTCGGGTTTGTCTTTCGATTATGGTATCACAATATCTTTTTCGTAATTATAGGTCTTTTATAACGAAAAGCAAAGGAGATATGCTTTTTTATCAGGAATAATTCATAAAAAATTGTAAGATTCAGAGAGTGTGTACTGAGATATGAAAGACAACGATTCGATATTATTATCGGAAGACGAAATGATGATGGAGGTGGCCCTTGAGGAAGCCCGGAAAAGCTCAGCCATCGGCGAGGTGCCGGTCGGCGCTGTTTTAACGATTTCCGGGCGGATTATCGCCAGCCGGGGAAATAATGTGCGTGCCGATTGTGATCCGTCCGGACATGCGGAAATACGGGTGTTGCGACAGGCAGCCCGTAAGCTGGGTAATTATCGATTTCCGGACGCCGTTTTTTATGTGACGTTGGAGCCATGCCCTATGTGTGCGGCAGCACTGGTGCATGCGCGTATAGCAAGATTGGTGTATGGAGCAGTTGATCCCAAAGGGGGAGGAGTGGTTTCAAAATATGGTATCGGCGGTGATGGTTTGCTCAATCATCGTTTTTCAGTTACCGGCGGGGTTCTGCAGGAAAAATGTAGCAAACTTTTGCGGGATTTTTTTCAAAAGCGACGCTGACGTCACTTTTTCTGTTGTCAAATTCGGCTACACCGTTTACAAAGTGCCACAACAATGGAAGGGATATTGTTTCCGTTGGTTATTTTTTATTCCCGGAGAGGTGACCGAGTGGCTTAAGGTGCACGCCTGGAACGCGTGTGTACGCAAGTACCGTGAGTTCGAATCTCACCCTCTCCGCCAGAAAATTTTTATTCTCTTTGTTGCTTTTTGCAGAGAGAGTCGTATATATTACCATTCAGACATTATTTTGAATGGGTTGCGGAATTTGGTGTGATAGCCGGGTCCTGCGCAACAGAGAATCACGAACTCCGTCAGATCCGGGAGGAAGCAGCGGTAGTGAACCTCTCTGTGTGTTGCAGGGTTGCCCGGCTATCCTTTTTTTTGCTTAGCCATCCTTGATGGCGTCGTAAAAACTTTGATCTACGGCGTCGTGTGTCCTGTGTCCTGTGTATCTGTGTTTTTACTTAGCCATTTTTAAGCATTGTCTGGACTTTTTATGCGTCCATCTTTTTCTACGCTTCTTTTTTGTTCTTTCCGATTGCACAGCTTTTCGCTATATTGCTTCCTGTCGTATCGTTGATTGCTTTGTCCCATATAGATCTTTTCTTAAGAAAATGTGCAGGTAACCGTTGTCCTATCTTGTTTTAGCCAGAAAATCCAGGCCTCGTACTTTTGATGAGGTCGTCGGTCAGAAGATCATTGTCCGCACGCTGCAGAACGCGCTTGCCGCAGGACGCGTCCCGCATGGTCTTATCTTCAGCGGTATTCGCGGAACCGGAAAGACCACCCTGGCCAGAATCATGGCCAAAGCACTCAATTGTGAACAGGGGCCGACCCCGACCCCTTGTAATACCTGTTCCTCCTGCCGGGACATTGCCGCCGGCTCCAGCGTGGATCTCCATGAAATCGACGGTGCCTCCAATCGTGGTATTCAGGAAATTCGTGATCTGAAAGAAAATATCCGCTTCATGCCGACCAGTGCGCGTTTCAAAATCATCATTATCGATGAGGTGCACATGTTGACGAGCGAGGCATTCAATGCCCTGCTCAAAACCCTGGAAGAGCCGCCGGATCACGTTTATTTTATGTTTGCCACCACCGAACTGCACAAGGTTCCGGTGACGATATTGTCCCGCTGCCAGCGCTATGAGCTGCAACGGGTAGGGCGCATGGAACTGGCCGCCCATTATACCCGTCTTGCCGAGTCAGAGGGTATTGCCATCGAACCTGCGGCCGTGGACCTTGTCGTGCGGGAAGCTGCCGGCAGCGTACGGGACGGCTTGAGTCTGCTTGATCAGGTTTTTTCCTATTGCGGCGATCAGGTGAAGGCCGAGGAGGTCGCCGAGGTCCTGGGCCTTGTCAGCGGCCAGGTGATTGCCGATCTCGGTGAGGCTCTGCTGGCCGGTGATATCAGCCGGGCCATGGAGCAGCTTGATCAGGTTTACGGCTACGGCATGAATATCAAGCGCTTTGTCAGTGAATTACTGACCTGGTTTCGTCATCTTATCTTCTGCTGTCTCAATAAAGAGCCAAGTCGGCTTTTGGACCTGCCGCAGGAAGATATCGCCAGGTTTTCCGAACTTGCACAACACTATTCCCTGACCACCGTGTATGCCCTTTTCAATATTCTTCTGGAAGGGTTGGAGCGGGCGCATTATTCCTCCCAGCCCAGACTTGCCATTGAAATGGCCTTTATCGGGGCCGTGCAGGTGGGTGACGTGCAACCGGTTTCGGAACTGCTGGTTCGCCTGGATAAGATCCTTGCCGGGGCCGGACAGGAAATTTCTACGATGTCCTCCTCTGCTCCGGAACGGAAAAAAAAAGTCGTTCAACCGGCTGCCCGTGAGATTCCCGAAAAGGCTCTGAGGGAAAGCCTATCCGCTCCCCACAAGGAACAAGAAACATCGCTGCCACCGGTTGCCGGTGTCACCGAAAAAAGAGAATACGTAAAAAAAGAAGGCGTAAAAAACGAGCAGGTAAAAAACGAGCAGGTTCAGGCTGCGAAAAAACATACTTCATTCAATAAAGAAACAGTTGTCGCAAAGTTGGACGGTCCGCTTTCAGGGGAGAAGGAGGCGTCCAGTGATGAAAAAGAGTCGGATCCGGTTAAGCACGGTAGAGTAGGACAGCGGGATATTAAGCGTCGCTGGCCTGCGTTCATCGAATATGTGCGTGATCGAAAACCGTGGATGGCTGCGACGCTCCAAAAGGCCACCACCGTTACTCTTGAAAATGAAGAGCTGGCCATCCACTATGATGAATCGGCGGATTGTAATCTTTTAAAAAATCAGGAGCATATCCGGTCGTTGACCGAGTTTGCCCTGGATTTTTTTCAACAGCCCTTTACCCTGGCATTTAAGGTGTCTGATGCCGGAAGCTGCGAGGTTGATCCCAATGGCGCCGTCAGCCCCAGGATTGAACGTAAGGCCCTGGCCCGTGATCCGCTTGTCCTTGATGCCCTGGAAGTATTTAATGGCCAGGTTGGCGCTATCCGGGTTGGACCGCGTTTCCGGGGACCTGTCAGTGAAGAGTTGCCGGCGGTAGGCAAACACGACCCGGAAAAGCGGTGAATTGAGGGCAAGAAAAAAAATACTAAGTTTTCCCGTGTGATTTATATCGATCGGGCGATTTTTGGAAAAAGGAGCAAGAGTATGAATATGGGTGACTTGCTGAAACAGGCCCAGCAGTTTCAGCAGAAAATGGGAACGGTTCAAGAGGAATTATCCCATAAGGTTGTAACCGGCACGGCCGGAGGCGGAATGGTGACGGCCACGGTGAACGGCAAAGGCGAATTGGTCGGTTTGGCCATTGAGCAGGATATCGTCAACCCGGATGATGTGCAGATGCTGCAGGATCTTGTACGTGCAGCCGTCAATGACGGGTTGAACAAGGCTCGGGATCTCGGCAAAGAAGAAATGGGCAAACTGACCGGAGGGTTGAACCTGCCGGGCATGTTTTGATTCCTTTTACTCCGTAGCCCTGGTTCTTTTTTACTATGCAGACTGTTCCACCAGCCCTTGAACGACTGATCAGTGATCTGGCAAAGTTGCCCGGTATCGGTCCGAAAACCGCCACCAGGCTGGCACTTTATCTTTTGCGCAGACCTGCGTCCCAGGCCCTGACACTCGCTGAAGACCTCAGGCTTCTCCACGATTCCATTCGCCTCTGTTCCGGATGTTTTGCCTTCTCTGAGACCGATCCCTGTCCCGTCTGTGGTGATGTAAGGCGCAACCATAAATTAGTCTGTGTGGTGGAACAGCCGGGAGATATGATGGCGATTGAAAAGACCGGATGCCACAAGGGCGTCTATCATATTCTACATGGAGTGCTTTCTCCCATGGATGGAATGGGGCCCGATGAGCTGAAAATCAGAGAGCTGTACACCCGGATCAGCAGGGACAATATTGAAGAGATTCTTCTTGCAACCAGCTCAACCGTACCCGGTGAGGCAACGGCATCCTTTCTGATCGATCAACTGCAACGATTTTCAATACGGGTCACCCGTCTGGCCTGTGGGATACCCATGGGAATGGACATAAAGTATGCGGACAAGTACACCCTGGGGCATGCAATCGACAGCCGCCTTCCGGTGGAAGGATGATGGCGTCGTAAAAGCTTCGATCTACTGCGTCGTGTGTACCGGGGCGATTCTTAACATATTACATGTATATTTAGGATCCGCCCGGAATACTACTTCTCGGAGTCTCCGCTTCGCTCCGTTACCTTGTATATCCGTGTTTTTGTCCGACCGGATTTAAGGCACCCTCAAGAGTTATCGGACTTTACACGAGTTCATCAAGGATAAAATTGCATCTTTTGTTGTTGATATTTTCTTGACAGCCCTTGGTGTTACTGGTATTTATTTAAAGTTTACTGTCTTTTTTTGTTTTATCGTTTGTCGACAGTGAACAACAGAAACGAACAAATATTCGTAGGCGCGTAACTCAGTGGGAGAGTGCTACCTTGACATGGTAGAAGTCGGCGGTTCAAACCCGCCCGTGCCTACCAGGTTTTTTTGAAAAGGCTATGGCGCCGCTTGTTTATGAGCGGCGCCATCAGCCTTTCCTTTTTATGAGCCGATTATGACAGAGATTACCGTTAGTGTACAGGATGGCGATAAAGATGTTTTTGCCGTCAATACTACCGCCGGTGAGGCGTTGCGCAAGCTTGTGTCCAATAAGGTACGCAAACAGACACTGGCGGTACTGTACAATGGAAAAGCTATGGATCTGTCCGCTCCGCTGCAGGAGGACGGTATACTGACGCCGATTGCCGTTTCCAGCGAGCAGGGGCTCGATATCCTTCGTCACTCCACGGCCCATGCCATGGCGCAGGCGGTGAAAGAGCTGTATGGCGAAGACGTAAAAGTCGCTATCGGACCTGCCATTGAAGACGGCTTTTATTATGATTTTGATCGTGATACCCCGTTTTCACCCGATGATTTCGCCGACATTGAAGCCAGGATGGCGGAAATCGCGGGGCGTCGGCAGGTTATTGAACGCATTGAAATGCCCAGGGAAGAGGCCATTGCTTTTTTTCAGGAAAAAGAAGAACCTTACAAGGTGGAATTGCTTGAGGATATGACCGATGACGCGGTCAGTTTTTATCAGCAGGGAGACTTTATTGATCTCTGTCGGGGGCCGCATATTCCCGACACCTCCTGGCTGAAGGTCTTTAAACTCCTTCGGGTTGCCGGTTCCTATTGGCGCGGGGATGAAAAACGGCAAATGCTGACGCGGTTATACGGGACGGCCTTTACCGATAAAAAAGAACTGAAAAAATATCTCAATCGTCTGAAAGAGGCAAAAAAACGGGATCATCGTAAGCTGGGTAAACAGCTTGGGCTGTTTGCGCTTTCCGATGAAATCGGGCCGGGATTGATCCTCTGGCAGCCCAGGGGCGCAATGCTTCGCAAGTGTATTGAAGATTACTGGAAAGACGAGCATTATCGTCACGGTTATGAATTGCTCTATACACCGCATATCGCCCGTCAGGATTTATGGAAGACATCGGGCCATCTTGATTTCTATGGCGAAAATATGTACGCGCCCATGGAGATTGATGAGGTGAAGTATCAACTCAAACCTATGAACTGCCCGTTTCATATCGCGATTTATAATGCCAATAAACATAGCTATCGTGAGTTTCCTATCCGTTGGTGTGAACTCGGTACCGTATATCGCTATGAGCGAACAGGAGCATTGCATGGTTTGATGCGAGTCCGTGGTTTTACCCAGGATGATGCCCATATCTTCTGTCGGCCCGACCAGCTTGAAGAAGAGATCTTTAATATTATCGATCTTAACCTTCATATTTTACAAACCTTTGGTTTTGACGATTATGACGTCTATCTGTCAACCAGGCCTGAAAAATATGTCGGTTCCGATGAACATTGGGAGCTGTCCACCCAGGCCCTGAAGCAGGCCATGGAAAAAAGAGGACTGGCCTACACTATTGATCCGGGAGAAGGAGTTTTTTACGGACCTAAAATAGATATTAAGATCAAGGATCAAATCGGCAGGTCCTGGCAATGTTCAACTATTCAGGTTGACTTTAACCTGCCTGAACGATTCCAGGTAGCCTATACCGGTAAAGACGGGGCCAAACATCAGCCGATTATGATACATCGGGCGTTGATGGGATCGCTGGAGCGGTTTATCGGCGTCCTCATCGAACATTATGCCGGTAGCTTTCCCCTGTGGATGGCGCCGGAACAGGCCAGAATCCTCAACATTACCGATGATCAGGCAGAGTATTGCTCCGCAGTCTATGAGGAATTGCGCAGGAAGGGTGTGCGCGTAGAGAAAGATCTGAGAAACGAGAAGCTCAACTATAAGATTCGTGAAGCACAGATGATGAAAGTTCCTTATATGCTGATAATCGGTGAGCGTGAAAGGGAAGAAGGCACAATCACGGTTCGCAAGAAAAATGGCGACAATCTGCCGCCGATGACAGCCGGTGCATTTGCGGATATGGTGGCTGGTGAGTGTGCCGAGGCCTTAGCGGCCTAAGCCGCAAAATAAAAAAAGATATTGAATAATTACTAAAATCAGGAGGAAGGAACATCAAACGTCGGGGAAGAAACAAACCGCAGAAACAGGAAATTCGTGTAAAAACCAATGAGGCCATTACCTATCCCGAGGTTCGGCTTGTTGGCGCAGAAGGTGAACAGATAGGAGTGCTTGCCACAAGAGAGGCCCAGCGCATGGCTGATGACCAGGGGTTGGATTTGGTTGAGGTCTCCGGCAAGGCAAGTCCACCGGTTTGCCGGCTGATGAATTTTGATAAATATCGCTATGAACTGAAAAAGAAGCAACAGGAAGCGAAAAAAAAGCAGACAACCGTCGAGACGAAGGAAATTAAATTCCGGCCTAAGACTGAAGAGCATGATCTAAATTTCAAGATTAAAAAGATCAGGAAATTTCTGGATCAAAACAATAAAGTCAAGGTAACCATGCGGTTTCGTGGACGTGAGATTATCTATGCGCAGACTGTTGGGCTCAATGCTATTACGAAGATAGCGGATAAATTGCGTGATGATTGTGTTATCCTCCAGGAGCCGAGAATGGAAGGGCGGCAACTGGTGATGTTTGTCGGGCCAAAGTCCTGATCCGAAGTCTACAATTGCGTTCTTGTGGAGTATATGCAGGCTACGCTACTGTCAGCCGGGAGGAGAAAATCTGAAAGTTTATTTCGGATCGGCCGGAATCTATAGAAGCTAGAGAAATTTTGGTAGGAAACAGCCTGCCTGGTAAGGAGTATAATTATGCCGAAAATGAAGACCAATAGAGGTGCCGCCAAACGGTTCAAGGCGACCGGTTCCGGAAAGATTCGTCGGAATAAGGCGTTCACTTCACATATTTTGACCAAAAAATCAACGAAACGAAAAAGAAATCTACGTAAACCCGGTCTGATAGATGCAACTAATCTCAAGGCCGTCAAACGTATGTTACCCTATATTTAGAACTGATTTATGAGCCATTGATTTAGTGTGTTTTTGTTCGACCTCCGGAAGACTCGCAGGTAAGCAGGATGTAGTGAAGACTTCGAGTTCGCACACCTCGTTCACAAAAAATTTTATCCTTTGAACCTCGCCCAAGGCGTGGTGTCACCTTGTGAAATTTTTTATTAGCCTCAAAGTCGAACTTAACTGGTCTCGAACGAAAACATTGTTAAATCAGTAAACGCATTTATTTTTCATCTATTGAAAGATTTTATATACGGAGATTCTCATGCCACGCGTAACCCGCGGCTTTAAAGCACGCCGCAGAAGAAATAAAATTTTAAAGCAGGCCCGTGGATACATGGGCGGAAAAAGTCGTCTTTTTAGAACTGCCGCTGAGGCCGTTGATCGTGCCCTCTGTTATAGCTATCGTGATCGGCGAACAAAAAAACGCAATTTCAGGCGGTTGTGGATTGTTCGAATCGGGGCCGCCGCAAAGAATAATGGGACTAATTACTCCCGCCTGATAAATGGACTGAAAAAGGCCAACATCGAGCTGGACCGTAAGGTACTTTCCAATCTTGCCATTGTTGATCCCCATGCCTTTACCGAAGTGGTGAAGACTACCGGTGTGGCTTCCGCCTGATCTCGACAATGGAACAGGAGTTAACCAGGCTGAGGGAAGAGGCTCGTGCAGCCCTTGCTGAAGTAACTGATTCCGCCGGGTTGGAACCGTTTCGTGTTCAATATCTCGGGCGAAAGGGCGGTGCGCTGACTACCGTTATGCGAAGGCTGGCGAACGTTCCCAAAGAGGAACGGCCCAGGTTGGGCGCGCTTGCCAACACCGTCAAAAAGGAAATAACAGCTCTTCTTGAGCAGAAAAAGCAGTCTCTGGCCAGTGAGCAGGCAGCTGTGAATTGTACCGATGGACTTGATCTCAGCCTTCCAGGCAGGCGTCTGCCGGTCGGTAAGCTGCATCCGGTTACCCAGGTGATGGAAGAGATCTGTTCAATCTTCGAGGGACTCGGATTTGCCGTCGCCGAAGGACCGGACGTTGAGACGGATCATTACAACTTTGAAGCGCTGAATATTCCCAAGCATCATCCTGCCCGGGATATGCACGATACCTTTTATGTTTCCGATTCAATCCTGCTGCGGACGCATACCTCGCCTATGCAGGCAAGAATTATGGAGAACCAGGAACCTCCTTTGCGCTATATCGCTCCCGGAAAGGTCTATCGATGTGACTCGGATATCACGCATACGCCGATGTTTGTTCAGGTAGAAGGTTTTCTCGTTGATCGGCAGGTTTCTTTTGCCGATCTTAAGGGAGTGCTGACGAGCTTTCTTCACCGAATGTTCTCCGATGACCTGGCCGTCCGTTTTCGACCGAGCTTTTTTCCCTTTACCGAACCCAGTGCAGAGGTTGATATTGCATGTGTTATATGCGGTGGTAAAGGATGCCGTGTATGTAAACGAACCGGTTGGATTGAAATTCTCGGATCCGGCTTAATTGATCCGGAAGTCATGAAAATGGTGGGGTATGATCCTGATGAATACTCCGGATTTGCCTTCGGCCTCGGTGTTGAGCGGATAGCAATGCTCAAGTACGGTATCGATGATATCCGTCTTTATTACGAGAATGATCTTCGTTTCCTTTCCCAGTTTTAAAGCGTATTCACCTCTGGATTTGTTGAATATAATTTTTTCACTTTCTGTCTTGTTCGTCTAATTGCCAGGTAACTTCCATGAAATTCACTCTCAGCTGGCTCTCCACCTTTGTCTCTGTGGATGATATCTCACCGGAGGCACTTGCTGAAAAACTCACTATGCTTGGGCTTGAAGTAGACGCGGTCACTCCGCTTTATCAGGGGCTTGAGCAAATTGTCACGGCAAAAGTGCTTTCCGTTACCAAACATCCAAATGCAGACAGGTTAACCCTTTGTCAGGTGGATACGGGCGAAGAAACTGTTCAGATTGTCTGCGGCGCACCTAATGTCAGAGAAGGTCTGGTGACTGCTCTTGCTCGACCTGGAACGCGTCTGCCCGACGGAATGAAAATAAAAAAAGCAAAGGTGCGTGGCGAGCAATCGCTTGGCATGTTGTGTTCCGCCAGGGAACTTGGCTTGAGTGAAGATCATAGCGGTATAATGGAGCTGGATAAGTCCCTGACCGCCGGTATCTCACTCACTCAGGCCCTTGATCTTGATGACACCATGATCGAGGTTGATTTAACACCCAATCGCCCGGATTGCGCATCGGTTCTTGGTATAGCCAGGGAAGTCGCCGGCTTTACCGGACAACATCTACGCATGCCTGTAACAGAGGTTCCAGAGCTTGATTCCGGCAGTTCGGATTTTTCAGTAACCATTGAGGAGCCTGCTCTATGCCCTCGATATACTGCGCGCAAGCTGACTAATGTAACCATCGGTCCTTCTCCCTGGTGGCTGCAGCGGCAGCTTCTGGCTGTCGGCATGCGACCGATCAATACTATTGTTGATATTACCAATTTTGTCATGCTCGAATATGGGCAGCCTCTGCATGCCTTTGATTGGAATAAAATTCGGGATGGAAAAATTGTTGTACGTTGTCCAGGCAAGGATGAGACCGAGTTTGATACGCTTGACGGCACTTGTCGAACCCTACAGCCCGATATGTTGATGATCTGTGATGGAAAGGGACCGGTAGCCGTCGCCGGAGTTATGGGTGGATTGCATTCCGAAGTAACGGATAACACGACCGAGGTGTTGCTTGAATCGGCCTGTTTTAATCCGATTTCCATCCGCCGTACCGCCCGTCGTCTCAATCTTCCCTCTGAGGCGTCCTACAGGTTTGAGCGCGGCGTTGATCCGGATATTTCCCTTGCCGCCATGGAGCGTGCCGTCCAGCTTATGATTGATATTGCCGGCGCTGTTGTTTGTGACGGAGGTGTGGATGAATATCCAGGGCAAAAAGAGCTGCGGACAATCGATCTTCGACCGACCAGGGTATGCAATCTGCTTGGCATGGAATTATCAGCCAAGGAAATAACGGACTATCTGCAGGCAATTGAATTTGGTGTTACCGGTAACGGGGAGCAGGCGCTTCGAGTCGTCGTTCCCAGCTTTCGGCCGGATGTTGAACGTGAGATTGATCTGGTTGAAGAAATTGCACGTCTAGTCGGGTATAATGATATTCCCACTACCATGCCCTTGATCAGAATGGATTATCCGGTACGTGATGAACTCAGGGAGCTAAGAAAAGAGATCTCCACGGTTTGTACCGGCCAGGGTTTCTTTGAGGCTATCAATTACAGTTTTGTAGATGAAAAACATCTTGATCGTATGGGCCTTGCTGGTGACGACCCCAGGCGCCGGGTAACACGACTGCTTAATCCGCTGACAGAGGAACAGGCGGTCATGCGTTCGATGTTGTTGCCGAGTCTGCTGGAAAACGTCGGCCGCAACATAAACTATCAGCAACCGGATTTGCGGCTGTTTGAAATCGGAAAGATTTTTCTACAGCATGAAAAAGGGGAGCAACCGGAAGAAAAATATCAGTTATGCGCAGTTTGCACCGGGGCACGTTACCCGGGTGCCTCTCCTATGTATTTTTCAGGGCAGCAGGCTGATTTTTTTGATATAAAGGGACTGTTGGACGTAATTATTGTATCATTGCGGCTTTCCGGCAGGGAAACACCTCTTGAATTTGTTGCAGCAGTAGACAAAGAACATCCTTATATCGCCCCTGCATCCGGATTGTCTCTGGTTGACGACGAGAAGGAGATTGCACGAATCGGCCGGGTTAAACCGGAAGTACTGCGGGCTATTGGCATCAAACAGCCCGTTTACTTTCTTGAATGTGATCTCCAACAGCTCAACGCATTGCCCAGGGCGCAAAAACAGTTTGTGTCGATTCCGAAATATCCGATGATGAAAAGGGATATAGCCCTGCTGGTCCCTGAAGAGGTTCCTGCCGGTGAACTGTTGAAAGCTGTAAAAGGTCAACGGGCTGAACTTGTCGAGTCCGTTGATATTTTTGATGTGTATAGTGGCAAGCCTATAGAGAGTGGAATGAAGTCTGTTGCCCTTTCGGTAACATACAGGTCGCCGAAAAAAACGCTTGATGATGTGACCGTTGACAACATCCATGAAAAAATTGTACAGTATCTGATGACCGAATTTGGTGGTCGCTACCGCGAAGGAATTAAATAGATGAAGAAGAGAAATGTAACGCGTAAGGAACTTGCAGCGGCAATCAACGACAAACTCGGCGTTTCCCAACGAAATGGAGCCGAGCTAGTCGATAAAATTTTTGCCGTTATGAAGGATACTCTCATTTCAGGAGAATCCATTAAACTTGTCCAGTTCGGCACATTAACCGTTAGAGACAAGGCACCGCGCCGGGGACGCAATCCGAGAACCGGCGAGTCAATGACCATTACGAAGAGAAAAATGGTATCATTTCGGCCAAGTAAGCGTTTGAGAGAGCAGCTCAATACTTGATAACGTCCATTATGTCGGCTGCAAGGGGTTTTGATCGAGGATAGATAGTTACGTGAAAAAGACTTCTGCTCAGGCGGAACATATTCCGGAAAAGAAATATTTTCGTATTGGTGAGGTCAGCAAAATTGTTGGCGTTGACACCTATGTTCTGCGTTACTGGGAAACGGAGTTTCCGCGTATTCGGCCCCATCGAGCCAAATCAAAGCAACGGCTTTATAGGAAGAAAGATGTTGAGCAGTTGCTTCAGATAAAGAAATTGCTTCACAATGAAGGCTATACTATCTCCGGGGCCCGCAAGGTGTTAAAGGAATATGATCGTGCGGATTGCAGCGAGGTGTCGACATCTGCTGTATCTGACCGAAACACTGCACCCTCTGAACGATATACGCAGAAAAGGTTGGGCCTCATTAAAGATGAACTCAATGCTATCTTACAAAAAGTCGGGTTTGAGAAATAGCAAAACTTGGAACAAAGAGTTGACATCCAACATGTTAAAAGGTAATTTATTTTTGCTAACATTGGGAAGTTGTTACGAATAATACCAAAATCGATTCATGAAGATCGGAGAGCAGACATGCTGAATGAATACCGGTTATCTGAGCAACGATATCGGTATTGGAAATATGATCGGAACGTGGCCTAGCCTGGTAAGGCGCTTGACTGGGGGTCAAGAGATCGGAGGTTCAAATCCTCTCGTTCCGACCATGAAACAAGGGGATACGGTCTTTTCCGTATCCCCTTTTTAGCAATATTTAGCAACATCGGGAATGAGGTTGTGCGTGCTGATGACCTACAGCAGGCGGATGGCGGCGAAAACGTTTGTGATCTGTCGGACGCCTCTTTCTAGGCGGCTGATTGATTGTTGGGGGTATCCCCCGAGCAATTCAGCCGCCTCAGTCAAGGAAAGACCGGTTTTGCGGCGGAGCGTGAAAAACTCTTTATTTGTCACTGATGCCCCACCTTTCGAGCACGGCGTAAAACATGCGCTCCTTGATCACCTGGAGGCGGTCTTCTATCGTCTGCAGTTTGGAAGACTCATCTGCTGACGGGATCCGACCGCGCATCGTTGATACCAGTTCCAGTAAATCAAAGAGTTCGCCGCATCCAGGATATTCGGCCCGGATAGCGGCATTACAGAACTGGCGGCTTTTTTTACTTTTGTCCTGTCGCCCCATGGGCGTTGGATTGAAACAGAGATTGTAGGAGATAAAAAAACGGCCGGTATGTTGACAATACCGGATGTTCCTCTTTATAAATCAAAATCCCATTTCTTTATTTCAGCCGCTTCACCTTTGCCGGAGTCGCCATGGTCGCCAAAGGTCTTGGCATTTTTGTTGATCAGGCCGGTAGCAATGACCACCTCTATGGCCCACCGCTCGATATTATGATAGCGGCCAAAGGGTTTTATGAACTACGTCAAGAGTATCGGACATTCAGGATCGACAGGATCCGCCAGGCAATAGACCCTGAATCAGCAGAAATAATAGATGATGTCACACACTATCTCCTCGATGAATATCAACAATCGCCTGGATACATAATTTCTAAGACCATAGAAAACCTCTCTATATTTTTAAGATATTATTTTATGTCGGCAAAGCCGACGGGCAACTGAAAAAAGAAGAGCGAGAGATACTGTGCACAACAGTATGGAAATTTGCCGAGAATAGAGATCTCTTCTATAAAGATATCAATAAACAGATCAATTTGCTTGAAATTCCAACTCTGCTGGGATTTAAAATTGCTTTTGATCTGGTTTGCAATAACGACCCGCAACAGACCTCAAAAGTTTATCTGATTACCATCAATCCTCAGAAGTGGTTCGGACGGAAGAACCGGAAACTAAATAAAGTAAAAAAATGGGCATTGATGTTGGGGCGGACTGTAGACGGTAATGACGAAAAGGAGAGGCAGATGGCAATAACAACGAGGTTGCCAGTTAAGGAATTACGCTTGAGATGGTTTTTTTTGTTCGTGGTCATTATTTGTTTCCTGGCCGGTTGTGCCATGACCGGCAAGCAGTTGGAACACCTTTACTATCAAAAACCACTCCACAAGGCCTTGGTCAATGGTAACAGATTCCGCGATTTTCGAAAAATTGCCGCTGCATCATGGAATGCCGGGACGGTCGAGGCGGCAAAAATACAGGCATTGGGCCGATGTCGAGCGGTTGCCTATAATTGTGAGGTTGTAAATGTTGACGGTAATGCATACCCATACATTATAAAAAATATAAACAATCAAAATAACGACAACCCTACCGATAGCAACGATCATCAGGATGAATCGTCAAGGATAGAGCCGCAATGGCCTAAGGGGACAACCGTTATTGCAAGATTTGGTTACGAACTGCAGAGTGAGCCTGGTTTTTCCGGCAATATTCTTGATGCCATGATCCCTGGAGAAAAATTCACCGTCCTCGATATTTCACGCGATCACAACTGGAGAAAAATAAAATCGAAGAGCAGCGATAAAGTCGGATGGGCGGCGATTAAATGGTTGGAGGGGCAAGAAGATGTCAGAAAAGATGGTTGTAAATATGGCAAGTACAATCACCCTGAATACTGGATTAGCCATAACGACCAGGTAAAAAAACATATCAAAAATTGCTGGAATATATATCAGCAGCTATCTATTGAGCAATTACTGTATAGATATACACGTTCACTCCCTGCCAAAAAAGTCAAGGAAAACCGACAAGCATACAAGACTCTTTTAATTTTTTCACCATCAGACAAAATTTATAGAAAAAAATATAAATATTATTGTCTACCAGAAAAAGAACGTAAGAAATTTGAGGCCGACAAACAAAAAATGACCGCAGAGAAGGCCGAGGCAAAGAGGCGTCTCGCAGAAAAAAGAAAAAAAAGCAAGATAAAACGACTATACAGATCGTCCGACGAATTTTGGAACGTTGTTGTTACACCTGCTTATAAAACAAGAATAAAATGTGCGTTGTATGACGCTGGAGGAAATATTCTTGCGGTTGATGAGCAAATAGTAGAACCGCCATTTGACGAGGTGTTAATCAGGGTTCCCGGTGCTGCCGCCGACATGGTTGACTATGTGAAATGCAGCGGACTACAGTAGCAAAATTTAATCAATAGATATCAGGAACTATATATGTTCGGAATTGGCAACGGAGCAGTCAGTGGTATTTTAATCTTAATCATCTATATATTTATCATTCTCTCGGCCATTATGGCCATTTTTATACCTTTTTGGATCTATAGAATCCGAAACGAGGCAATTCGGGCAAATCGGCGGCTGGATGTAATTGTTGATCTGTTGGGCGGTAAAAGTAAACAAATTGACCGGCTTGCCATCGGCTCGCGCAGTAAGCCTACAAAAACATGCTTGCGCTGCCAAACGGAGAACAGGATGGAGGATACTAATTGCATATCCTGTGGCTCAATCCTGCCGTAAATGTCGGTCTATAAACATCCGTCAAAATCCGGCTGGCAGATGATCTAAGTCAGCCATGGCCGCAAGAACAAGGCTGAATATATCGCCTACAAGGGCCACCGGGATGAGGCCCGGATGATCGAGGCGGAGATCAGGGGCACGGTTGATCATTCCGGCCCCGGATTTACCAACCTGTTACCTGATTTTAAAATCGCCTATAATAACAGAGTTAGAGTAAATATTTATAAATCCCTTGAATACTCGCTCAAGCATTTGAAGCCCTATTTTTCCGGCCTTAAAATCCGTCATATTGTACCGGCCATCATTGAGCAGTATAAGGCCGCACGGCTGGCGGAAGGGGCAAAAAAACGAACAATCAATATGGAGCTGTCCGCATTATTGGTTTATATCTCCTGGATCAATGAGACAACCGGCAGCGACTACCCAAGGTCCAAAAAAATTGGCAAGAAAGAAATCGCACCGGACAAGCCGCAGGTGCTGACGATAGAGGAAACATGCGCCATCATGGCCGAGCTGAACGGAGATTCAAAAAACATGATAGCCCTGATGGGATCTTGCGGACTACGAAAAGGGGAGGTGCTCCGGCTTACATCCGCCCAGATTGACCAGGCCGGTCAGTGCATCTGCGGCACCGGCAACGGCGGAAAATGGCGCATGGTACCGGTGGCTGATCCGCAGATCATGGCCGAAATCAGTCAGCGGGAGAAAGAGCATCCGACCGGGTCTATATTTATCTCACCGCGCACAGATCGCGCCAGGGTCAATGCTGGGGGGGCAAGAGATCGGAGGTTCAAATCCTCTCGTTCCGACCATGATATGGGGAAGTTGACACAAGTTGTGTCAACTTCCCCTTTTTTGTCTAAAAATGGCGCTCTGCGGTGTAATACTATAATTTTTGGTTGTTACATAAGGTTTCATACCTGCGGGTAAACAAAAGCTTCTGGAATAATTTATTTTCATAACAGCGTAGCGGCGTCGTTGTTGTGCCGTCCAGCCTGCTGGTTTATCTGAAAAAATGTTTCAGCTATGCTGTAGTTTATAAAAAAAACGTATTTTAAAACAGATAATTCATGACTATCAGTTTTTTGACATCCGGAGTATTTTACGGGCAGAGAAGGCGTATTTTCTCCATATTTTTGTCCGGTTTTTTATGTTTCTTTGCATCGCTTAGTCTGGTTACCCTTGATTCCGTTCCGCCTGTCCTTGCTGCAGGCAGTGATCAATTTTCTCCGCTTATGGCCCAGGCCTATCGGTATTATAACGGCATTGGTCGGCCCGTGAACTATGCAAAAGCCCTGCGTCTTTAC
>WGCP01000136.1 GCA_015493715.1 Desulfobulbaceae bacterium | reverse complement strand
CATGGAAATGCTCCAACAGGCGTGCTTCCATCTCACAAATAGTGAATACTGTGCTGGAAGCCTTGGAGCACGGTATTCGCTTTACCAGATAGTTTTTAGTCGCTCTGGAAGTTGAACGTTAAACCAGCGACTGATTCCATACTGATTATTTAATGTATACTGATTTTATTTTTACCCAAACCACTGTTGTTGTCAAATACTTTTTGCAAAAAGCAATAAAACTCTCATTCCAATGACGACCCGACAACAGAATCTGCGTGAAAACATGGAGAAAACGTTCACTCTGATCCCCGTACCTGTTGAACAAAATCAAGGACAATATCCCATTTATTGAGCGGACTGATCAGATACAGGCCATGGATACAGGGCTGAATGTCTTCAATCAAGCGGCCGGTATACTCCAGGGCAGCCTTACGCTGATCAGCGACCTGTTCATAGGATGCCAGTCGGGCACGCAGATCGGCCGGCACGGAAATTCCCGGTACTTCATTATGGAGAAATTCAGCATTGCGCGAGGAAATCAAGGGAAAAATACCGGGGAAGATAAGGATATCAATATGATTGACCGCCTCCATCATCTGCTCAACCACCTCTTTGGAAAAAAGAGGCTGGGTCATGGCAAAGCGGGCGCCAAGCGCGGTTTTCTTTTCCAGACGGCTGATCTGAAGGCCAGGCTTGGCCGGACGAAAACTGAATGCGGCGCCGATGGAAAAATTCGTCTCTTTCTTAATCGAACGACCGGCCAGATTCATTCCACGATTCAGACCTGCCAGCATGCGGATGAGGCCCTCGGAACGCAGATCAAAGACGCCGGTCACACCAGGCTGATCGGTTCCGGCGGCCGAATCACCACTGACGGCAAGCACCGCTTCGATCCCCAGGAGATGGGCCTCCATCATGCGGGATTGGAGGCCGAGTCCGTTGAGGTCACGACCGGTCTGATGGATAATGGTCTGCACTCCACATCGCTGCCGAATACGGGCGGCCATGCCCAGGTTTCCCGTTCGCAGGATGGCCAGAGGACTCTCGCCAAGCGACACGGCATCAACCCCGGCCCTGGTCAGCTCCTCGGCCCCGTGCAGAACGGAATCCACATCCAGATGGGTTGGCGGATCAAGCTCAACAATGATCGGCAACCTTTTGTTCTCCAGGCCTTCCAGAAAGCCGCCTGTCTTAAACGTCTTTTCGACACCGTCCGATTCCCTGTCAACTGCGGCAACCCGTTCACCACGGACACGCACCGGTTTGATACGCAGGGCGGAACGAAACTCCTGGATATGGGCAGGTGTGGTACCGCAGCAACCACCAATAAGGTGAACGCCTGATTTTATCATCTCCCTGGCCCGGGCCGCCATATAACCGGGCTGGGCCGGATATATCGTCCGCCCCCCCACCATTTCAGGCATACCGGCATTGGGAAATGCCGACAGCGGCGTACCCTCTCCCGCCAGCGGCGACATTCGGGCAACGGCCGTTACCATCGCGTCAATACCACGGCCGCAATTTGTTCCGACCACCACGGCTCCGGCCGCCTGCATCCGCCGGCCACAGGTAAGGGCATCCTCACCATGCACGGTCATACTTCTGGCAGGAAAGACCATCTGGGCGATTACCGGCAGACCTGCAGCCTCCCGGCGTGCGATTTCAATGGCCAGTAAAATTTCCTGCAGTTGGCTGAAGGTTTCAATAATCAGGACATCGGCTCCGCCTTCGGCAAGCCCAATCACCTGCTCGGTAAACGAGGCCCGTATCTCCTCTTCGGTTACTTCCCCTTCTTCCAAGGGAAAAGTCTCTCCCGAGGGACCAATCGACCCGGCAACATACACCTGATGACCTGCGGCCTTGGCGGCTATCTGCGCCCCTGCCCGGTTGATCTCGCGCACCTGATCCTCAGCCCCGGCCTCACGCAGTTTAAAGCGACCCGCGCCGAAGGTATTGGTCTCGATCAGCTGGCTGCCCGCCCGGATGTATTCCTCATGGGCGGAGAAGATGGTTTCTTCGGCCTGCAGATTCAAGAGATCAAGATTGCGACCGCGCTCAACGCCACGCTCAAAGAGATACGAGCCGAGAGCACCGTCGCCCAGGACCACATGGTCCTGGATATATGCAAAAAAATCAGGTTTCATTATTCATGCCGACCCAAAGGAGCTGGTCCATCCGGGTTCTCCGGCCGTATCGCTACTCGCTGAGCGCAATATCAACCGAGGGCCGCATGGTGGCGACGGTGGCCAGCACGTCATGGACCATGTGGTTTATGAAGGCATCAACCAGGTTCTGGTCGGCCGGGGCCCCGTTGTCATAACCAACCAGGGCCTGCTGCATGATGTTATAATCAAAACGCGGCGCCCATTTCCTGGAGCCAAGACGGGCCGTGGTCGAGCAGTTATCCACCATATAGGCAACTCCCTTGAAATGCATGTATGGATTGAGGGAATCAACCGCTTCAATAACCGACTCGTTGCAAACCTCGCTTAAGCAGTGGCCTTTTTCGATCAGAAGATCAATCTGCGCCATCATGACCGCACAATACAAACCGGCGGTTTCGGCATCAACCTCGGGCTCGCCGCTGCGTTCGGCCCGAACCTGCGCACCGATCTTCCACATCTTCGTTCCGTCGATCTTGCCCATGGGATAGCGGTCAAAACGTCGGCCGGCCATGACAACGGAGCGAATCTCATTGCCGCTGGACACCTCGTCATAGATTTCCAGCAAAATCTCAAAGGCGGGATGATAGGCGGCGCTGTACATGCGGGCGAAGGTCTTTTTGCCTTCTTCATCAAGGTTATTATACACGGCCAGGATCCCGTCATGGGAAATAGTGCGGGAAATGGGGCCGGTGATATTTTCAACCGTGGTAATAAACGCCTTTTTCTCGTCCACCCCCTTCTCCATCACCAGACGTCGGTACAAGGCCTCTGAAACGCCATGTACGGCACCAAGGAGAATACCGCGCTCGCCAAAAATATCTGAACGGTATTCGTATCCCAGGGTCGTCTTGAAGACATAGGGTGCGCCGACGCCGATGGCCCAACCCAGGGCCTGGTCGGTGGCCTTGCCGTCAATATCCTGTTCCACGGCAAAAGAGCAGTTGATACCGGCGCCGTTGACTTCTTTTCCCTGCACATACAGCCGCCGGACCGATGGTCCCATGCCCTTTGGACAGACACCGATCACATTGAGATTTGCAGGAAATTTTTCCCCAACACTCTCCAGATGGCCAAGAAGGAAACCATGGGAAAGGCCAAAGGTAGCGCCGTCTTTCATGGCGGCAAATATCTTTTTATAATTTTCGACCTGGGCGGCATCGGAAATCAACAGAATGACCATGTCGGATTCGGCAATTACCGCATACATTTCGCCAAGGGTATTGTTGTCCTCGGAAAAACCTGCAGCCCGAGCCCCATCCATGGATGCGCTGCTCTCGCGCAGACCGACCTTGACCCGGATATCCGTACCCTCAAGAGAGTCACGCAGATTCTGGGCCTGGGCGGGTCCCTGGGATCCCCAGCCGATCACGCCGATCTGCTCAATACCGGCAAAGGCCTTGGGCAACAGGGAAAATTTATCCCGTCCGCCCCGAACAATGGCTTCTTTTGTCCCGGCCAACTCGATGGTTTCCGTATCAAAAATAGCAGATGTAAACGTGGTTTCCATATAATTCCTCCAAAAAAAGTGGGCTATTCACAAGAGTGAAAAAGCATAATCAGCCAATTCTATTTTGCATATTTTTTGTATATTGCATGAGACGAACTTTATATTAGTACAAAATACATGCGGCAAATTCAACATAAAACAACCATATTCTGCCCATATTCATAGTTCCCCGAAAAAACTTGATAGAAGCGGGACACACAGAGGTTTACGATTGAGAAAATTGATTTTATAGTCACGATGTGGGCCATGGGAAAATTTGTCAATAAAAGAGGGAAGCTGAAAAAACGATGGGATTTTTACGCAGAACCTTTTATTTGCTCCTGGGCTTTACCTTTCCCGGATTCCGGCTTTTTCATGCCGGCGGTCTGTTAGCATCCCTTTACCAGCCCCTGCAAAAACTCTTTCATACCCAAACAACCGGCTGGCCGGCCTTTATTACCGCCTCATTGCTCTATATCGCAGCGATTGCACTTTTTGAAATCTTTGCAAAGGCCCTGAAAAACGCACACCCATAGCAACTTGGACGCCGGGGAATGAATTGCTATCCCTGAATCGCATAACCGCCGTCCACAACCAGAGTCTGGCCGGAAATCATTGAAGAAAGATCGCTGCAGAGAAACAGGGCAAGATCGGCCACGTCTTCAGGTGTTGTCAACCGGCCAAGAGGGGTGCGGCGCAACGACTCGCCGATAATCTCATCACGATTGGGAAATTTCTTCAGGGCATCCGTGTCCACCACTCCGGCCGAAATAGTGTTGACGGTAATATGGCGCGGTCCAAGTTCAACCGCCAGATGCCTGACCAGGGACTCCAAAGCGGCCTTGGACGAGCCAACCACCGTATAATTGGGAACGGCCCGAACAGCGCCCAGACTGGATACCGCCATGATCCTGCCGCCGTTTTCCATCATTCGAACCGCATGCTGGCTCAGACTCAGCAAAGCGCGGGCGTTGATATCCATGGCCCAATCCCAGTGGCGGGTAGTGAGCTCCATGACCGGTTTCAATACGCCGGAGGCGGCATTGGAGACCAGGATATCCAGCTGCGGGTAGGTGGCGCCGATCTCCTCAAACATCCGATCAACATCGGCATCTTTGGCCACATTGGCCTTGACGGCCAGGCAGCGGACACCTTTTTCTTCTATGGCGGCCACCGTATCCTCGGCATCTTTGCGATGACGGACAAAGTTGACCACGATATCCACCCCGTTTTCGGCCAGACGCAGGGCAATCGCCCTGCCGATGCCACGGGAACCACCGGTAATAAGCGCAACTTTACCTTGAAGATGAAACATAATTCTCCCTGAAAACAACAAAATAAATTTTCAACTGAATCCTGCAGATGTTCGTGCACCGACAACGTCGAGACGGCTACGGATACAAGAAGGCGCAAGCCGGTTCCGGCACAGGCGTACTTCCTGTACGTCGGGCACGGAACCTGTGAAGCCGACACGGAAGATATACGTATCGGTGTTCGAATGCCGGACAACTGCAGCATCCAAGTTTCAATAAGAAATGATGGGAGGCTAAATTACAAGGTCTCTAAAGGTATTGCAAGTGTTCCCTGAAATCCCGTTTACCAAACACCTGTCCGGCTTCATCTTCGAGACGCTGCAATGCCGGTCTGACCATCATTTTTATAATGAACTAATCGAGCTTTGATCGTACGGTTCCCACTGTCCGACGTACAGCGCTAAACGCGAAAGAAAATGGGCGAAAACGAATGGGATTTAACAAGCCGGGCACACGAAAATCATGAACCTGCAGATCATTGGGCGAGGCCAAGGGATACGTAAGACCCTCCTCACGGCTGCCGACAATTTTCTTATGCATGGCAGCAACCTGTAAGGGGCTGTTGTGATCGGAAATATTGAGAAGGCGAAGAAAGGCAGTATCAACAGCCACGGGATTTACGCCCGCAGCCACTACCCTCAGGGGATACGGCCTACCGTTGATCGGTCCCGTACGATGCATGCCCCGAACGCCGTCAACCAGGGTGATGGTCTCGGGAAAAAGGGCAAGCAACTGGACAAGTAAATCCGCAAAATGTCCTGATGCGCCGCCATAAATCATATGCCACCAGGGTTTCTGCAGGCCTGTAAGACAACCGAAACAGTTTTTCACCGCCATGGTAACCCGGGTCTGGGCATGGGCCTTGATCCGGGGCAAATTAACTAACAGGTCACACTCAAGGACGCGGGCGGCAATCCCGGCCTTGACTCCGGAGTCCAACAGGCAGGTATGAGTCCTGCGAAAATCGGAAATATCCACACCCAGGGCAAGCAGTTCCTGCGCTATGCCAAGCCGCTCAAGATTCACCCGGGCGGAACCAAAGGCTGGGGAATCGCCGATCACGACCTTTGCGCCCGCGTCAAGATACCAACGGGCGGTAGCCAGGATAAAAGCGGCCTCGGTACAGGGCAGCGGTCCCCTGCCGGCGGTAAGAAGATTTGGTTTGAGAAGTACCCGATGTCCATGCAGATCCGACAGACCACCGATTGCCCTGATCAGCGCATCAAAGCTTTCCATTAAAATCGAGCGTCGATAAGATGAACAGCGCAGAAGGGCGACAGACGTTGATTCAAGCTGCATACGCTACCTCGGACTCTCTTCGGGACTGCAGACCGGACAGGAATCAGGAATAGAGATTAAATACACGGGTTCGCCGGCATCAATCTTGATCCGCTAAAACCGGGTCATATTGACGGACACCTTACAAAAATACAAAAAAACCGGTTCAACCACAACGGTTGAACCGGCTAAAAAAGGAGAGAAGAGATGAAGAAGTACCCTTAATATAGCAGATACCATGCCAACTTGTAAAAGTTACGCTCAATAAAAAATATCTCTTTTATATTACCAAGTTAAACAAAATAGATTCTTATTTTGACCTTTGTCTTCAAGCCGCATGGGTTCAAGTTTTTTTACCCATTTTTTGAAAAACTGCATTCCTTGACACAATTACATCAATAAAAACAGCTGATTATCAAATAATATAATTTTCAAAAACCGATATCCTTTATTTCTTCAGGCTGGGTAGTTTTTACGCACCCCTTGCCCAGTTAAGCAAACCACCGGCGGCAAGAATCTCCCGATGCCGTTGCGACAGGTCCAGTACTGCTGTGATCGGTGTTCCGTTCACCTCCACGGTTACCTGCTCCTTCCCGTCAAGCAGGGCTTGCCTGATACCGGGAATGACAAGATCCGCCCCCTGCTCTACCCGATCGTAGTCTTCCGGATCGGCAAAGGTAAGCGGCAATATACCGAAATTAATAAGATTTGCCTTGTGAATCCGGGCAAAACTCTTGACCAGTTTGACCTGGACGCCGAGATAACGGGGTGCCAAGGCGGCATGTTCCCGGCTTGACCCCTGGCCGTAATTATCGCCGCCGACAACGGCCCCGAAACCTCCGGCCGATGTCAGCTCTTTCATATCACAGGCAAAACATTCGGAAATCGAGGCAAACACATATTCGCTGATGGCCGGAATATTGGAGCGCAGAGGCAAAATCTTGGCACCGGCCGGCATGATATGATCGGTGGTGATGTTATCGCCCACCTTGAGCATGACCTTACCCTTCCAGGTCTCGGGCATAGGGGCAAAATCAGGAAAAGGCGCAATGTTGGGTCCACGGATGATTTCAACCTCGGCGTCTTCAGGCCAGGGCTGTTCAATCCGTTCATCACCGGGCAGGTATTTTTCCGGCAGAGTGAACTCGGGATAGTCACCAAGATCGCGAGGATCGGTGATACACCCCTTGATTGCCGAGGCAACGGCAACTTCCGGGCTACAAAGATAGACTTTATCCCCCTGGTTGCCGCTGCGTCCGGGAAAATTTCTGGAGAAGGTGCGCAGGGAAATCATGGCGGTGGGCGGTGCCTGGCCCATGCCGATACAGCCAAGGCAGCCGGACTGATGGACCCTGGCGCCCGCCTGCAAAAGCGGCAGCAGATTGCCCTCGGCGGTCAGATTTTCCAGGGCCTGACGTGAGCCGGGATTGACCTCAAAGCTGACCTCGCGGCTGGTCTCTCGACCTTTCAGAATCGTGGCCACGGCCGTCAGGTCACGCAGCGAGGAATTGGTACAGGAACCAACCAGCACCTGGGCCACTGGCCGACCCGCCACCTCGCTGACCTTAACGACATTGTCAGGTGAAGAGGGACAGGCGATCATCGGTTCCAGGGTCGCAAGATCAATCTCCAGCACCTTATCGTATTGGGCATCCTCATCGGCAACAAGTTCCTGCCACTGATCTTCCCTACCCTGAGCGATCAGAAACCTTCTGGTATTTTCATCAGAGGGAAAAACCGAGGTGGTTGCGCCCAGCTCAGCGCCGAAATTGGTGATGGTCGCCCGGTCGGTAACGCTTAAATTCTCAAGGCCGGGGCCGAAATATTCCATAATGTAGCCGACGCCCCCCTTGACCGTCAGTTGCCTGAGCACCTCCAGCAGCACATCACGGGCCGCAACCCAGGGCTGCAGTTTTCCGGTCAGGCGGATGCCGTAAATTTTCGGCATAATAAGATAAAAGGGCTTGCCGGCCATGGCCATGGCCACATCCAGACCGCCCGCGCCCATGGCCAGCATGCCAAGACCACCACCGGTAGGCGTATGCGAGTCGGATCCGAGCAGGGTCTTGCCCGGCGCTCCGAAACGTTCAAGATGCACCTGGTGACAAATTCCGTTGCCCGGTGGAGAAAAATAAAGGCCGAATTTTCTTGCCACTCCCTGCAGAAAAATATGATCATCGGCATTTTTAAAGTCCGACTGTACCAGATTATGGTCCACATAGCTGACCGACAATTCGGTCTTTACCCGAGGAATTCCAATAGCCTCAAATTCCAGATAGGCCATAGTACCGGTGGCATCCTGGGTCAGAGTCTGGTCGATCTTCAGCCCGATTTCCTCACCCTTTTTCAGCTCACCTTCAATAAGATGCGCCGCTAATATCTTCTCGGCAACGGTTTTACCCATTTTCTCTCCTTATACGACAAAAGCAGGCATACAGAGCTGCCCGCCACATAGTTTAAACCTAAATTCTGCAGTCGTCATGCGGTCAAGCCGCATCACTGTTCGTGCACCGAGAACGTTGAGACAGGCGCAGGTACAAGAAGGCCGGCGAATTTCGGCACAGGTGTACTGCCTGTACATCGAGCACGAAATTCGTGAAGCCGACACAGTAGATGTGGTTGTATCGACGTTCGAATGCCGGATAGCTACAGAATTCAGGTTACATTATTGGTGGTTTCCCCTTAAACTTCCGTCACGAAAGAGACGAATTGTTACAAAAATAAGCTCGTAAAAATCCAAACAATAGTTAAGTCAAAATACAGATATACTCTCGTAGCGGCATGAGTTGTAGGGGCGAATTTATTCGCCTGAGCGTAAGCCATCACAGGCATGGCGGCTGAAGCCGCCCCTGTCATAAGAAAGTCACTTAAAGGTAATGACCCTGGTCCTGACGACTCCTTCATTTTTTTCTATCTCCTGTTGGACCTCCTTGGAAACCGGCCCTTCACAGTCGATAATATTATAGCCGACCACACCGTTGCTCTCATTGGTGTAACTCATAATATTAATATCATATTTACCGAGAATATTGGTTACCAGGCCGATCATGCCGGGCTTATCATGGTTAATCATGATAAGGCGTGAATGCACCCAGACAGTGGGGATACTCTCCACATTGGGAAAATTGACGCTATGGGTGATATTGCCGTATTCCAGATAGGCCATTAACTCCTTGACCGCCATACAGGCGCAGTTATCTTCTGATTCCGAGGTTGAGGCGCCAAGATGGGGCGTAATAAGAATTTTTTCATGACCGATCATCTTTTTTGACGGAAAATCGGTAATATGTCCCTGTAGCTTGCCGGAGGCAATGGCGGCCAGCACCGCATCCTCATCCACCACCGGGCCACGGGCATAGTTAAAAAGCAAGGCACCATCGGCCATGGCATCAAGGAATTCAGTGGAGACCAGGCCGGTGGTTTTCTTGTTAAGCGGCACATGCACACTGACAAAATCAGCTTCGGCAAGCGCTTCCTTCCGAGACCGAACCAGTTTCACCTGCGGGGAAAGATCGTGGATATTATCAAGAACGGGAAAGGGATCAAAGCCAATCACCCGCATGTTATGCTCTACTGCGGCATTGGCGACCCGGACGCCGATCTTGCCCAGACCAATAACCGCCATGGTCTTGCCGGCCATTTCAATGCCCTTGAAATTCTTCTTTTCCGCTTCTACCTTTTCATTGATGACGGCATCATCGGCAAGATCGGTCAGCCCCTCGCAGAAACGGATCGACTTATGGACATTACGCAGCCAGATCCCGAGCATGGTAAAAACCAGCTCCACCACGGCATTGGCATTGGCCCCCGGCGTATTAAACACGCAGATTCCTTTTTCCGAGGCCTGATCCACAGGGATATTATTCACCCCGGCCCCGGCTCGGCCAATGGCCAGCAACTCGGGATAGGCCTTTAAATCAACAGGTGAAGAGCGAACCACGATGCCATGTGGGTTGTTTTCATGCTCATCGACCCGGTACCTGTCGGTAAACTGATTCAACCCCT
>WGCP01000135.1 GCA_015493715.1 Desulfobulbaceae bacterium | reverse complement strand
AAGTAAAAACATAGATATATAAGGAGTGTGTTCCAGGGCGGGTCTCAACTATACAGGTAGTATGTTGTGAATCGCCCTGGGACACACGACGCAGTAGATCGAAGTTTTTACGACGCCATCAGATCATAAGTAAGGGTATCTGTCTAAATTCCACGGCCAGCGGATAGGCAAAGGTGTGCATGGCCTGCTGACGCTCATCCTTGGCATGCATGATCAGCAAATCAAGATTACGTGCCTCGATCTGCCGGCGATACTCGTCAAGGGCGTGCCCGAATGTCACCATGGAACGAATATCCAGGGAGACGTCATGCTCCCGGAGCACTTCGGTGCAGCTTAAGAAATAGTCCTCCGGTTCCTTGAGCAATTGCTCGGCAAGACGCTTGCGGGCAAGTTCGGTATCGATCACGTCGATCTTACCGATGGCATCCATGTAGCGTGCAAAAATGAACCGACTTTCCACATGGCTGAGAAACAGGGTACCGTCCGTCGCAGTCAGACGGACCGCGTAGTTGATCAGGTCGTGATTGATGGCGATAAGATCGGAAACTACCATCACTTCCCGCGTATCCTGCATGGCATGTTCGGCCATATACCCAGCACGGGGATGGGGCAGAATCAGCACCGGAGTTTCGATTTTCTGGATCAGAACATCAAGGTGTTCGCCAAGAGAGTAGGGAAAACGCCAGGCGCTGGAATGCAGGTTGCGATAGCTGCAGATCAGGTCCGGTTCATACCCGGCCACCAGTTCCAGCAGATCTTCGGCGCTCCGGTAATCGGCGCCGGTGATCAGAAAAAAGCTGATGGATTCCGGCGGTCCGAGGACCGAGAGAAATCCCTGGAGCCGGTTTCGAAATTGTTCGGCCTCATCGGGACCAAGATCGGTAATCAGCAGAATCGAGGAGATATCGACGGCGTGGTACTGCAAACGTTCTTTCACTGAGGATCGAAAAATACTCTCAAACTGATCAATATTGGCCATGGATTATCATTCCTCTGTGCTGTTCGTCCTGGTCACCGCATACAGAAAACGTGGCCTACCGGACCAGGGCAGACGAATCTCGCGCCGCATCTCCACGGAGCAGTGGTCCGGCAACTCCGATGTCAGCCGTTTTTCCTGCTCCGGTCCCAGCATAAGCAATGCCCGTGTTCCTCTTTGCAGCCACGGTTCCACCATGCCAAGGAAGATCCCGGGTTCGGCCAATGCCCGACAGGTCACCCAATCCACCTTCCGGTTGGTGAGAATATCACTCTCTTCAAGGCGGGCGTTGATAATTTTCACATTCTCCAAGTGCAGGCAACGGACGATATGCCGGAGGAAAGAAACCCTTTTCAAACGCGGTTCCACCAGGATAACCAGCAGATCTGGCCGGGTAACGGCCAGAACCAGGCCGGGAAAACCAGCCCCGGTGCCGACATCAAGCAGAATTTCACCTTTCTTCCCGGTGGCGGGAAGAAAGGGTACCAAGGTGAGGGAATCGAGGAAATGACGCTCGACGATATCAACAATACCGGTCTTACGGGCAATAAGATTAATCCGCCGGTTCCACTTGCGCAATTGGACAACATAGAGGGTAAGTTGTTCAATGTTCTCCGGGGAAAGAGGACAGGCTATTTGTGCAAGGCCTTCATAAAACAGATCGTTTATCCGCTTACTTTCTCCGGCTGATGTCATGCTACCGTCGGCTAACAAAAAAACTATGCTTTTTTACCGGAGGCATGGGCTACCCGGACGGCCACTGAATTGGAGTGCGCAGTCAATCCTTCCAGGGCCGCCAACCGCTGAATGTGTTCGGCATCGGCCAGCAGGGCCTGGCGGGAACAGGAGATAATAGAACTCTTCTTTAAAAATGTTTCCACGCCCAGAGCCGAGGCTATACGAGCCGTACCCATGGTCGGCAGTACATGATTGGGCCCGGCCACATAATCTCCGCAGGCCTCCGGGGTATAAGAACCCAGGAAAATCGCCCCTGCATGACGCACCTTGGGCAGCCACTGCCAAGGCTCCCGCACCTGCAACTCCAGGTGTTCAATGGCAATGTCATTGGCCAGCTCAATGGCCTCATCCAGTGTATCAACAAGTAAAACAGCGCCGCGACCCTCAAGGGCCTCTTCTGCTATTTCTCTGCGGCTTAACTCTACAACCTGCTCGTTAAGCGCACAAAGCGTTTGCTCGGCCACGGACCTGCTGGTCGTTATCAGCAGGGCCAGGGCCTGGGGATCATGTTCAGCCTGGGCCAGCATGTCTGCGGCAATAAAGGCGGGCTCGGCTTGGTCGTCGGCCACAATCAACACCTCACTTGGACCGGCCAGCATATCGATACGCACCCGGCCCATGACCTGCTGTTTGGCTTCGGCAACAAACTGATTGCCGGGCCCAACGATCACATCCACCCGGGGAATGGTTGCCGTTCCAAAGGCCAGGGCGCCGATGGCCCAGGCGGAACCGGTCTTATATACCTCATCGATTCCTACCTCACGAGCCGCCAGCAGAAGAGCCGGGCTGACCTTGCCTTCCCGGTTGGGCGGGGTGACCATCACCCGCCGCTCCACACCGGCAATGGCGGCCGGAATTCCATTCATCAGCACGGAGGAAACCAGCGGCGTAGAGCCTCCCTGTCCGCCGGGAACATACAGGCCGGCGCTGTCCACAGGCCGTACCATTCGACCGGTAACAGTGCCGTCATCCCGGGTGGTAATCCACGAATCCTCCATCTCCCGCTCATGAAATTTTCGAATTCTGTCAGCGGCAAAATGCAGCGTCGTCATAAACGATTCATCAACAAGGGTCTCGGCCTCGGCAAATTCGGCATCTTGTACCTTCAGCTCCGATACCTGCATGCCCGGGGCATCAAATTTGCGTGTATACTCCACAACCGCCTTGTCACCCTCAGTCCTCACCCGATCCAGAATTTTGATTACCGCCTCACGGCAGGAATCATCGCCCATGCTGAATCTGTCGCGCAGGCCGTCGATACATCGTTGTCCGGCCGCATCCCGCACGTGTTGTATTTGTATATTCATACCATTCACCGTCAAGCTGATCGTCTTGTTCTTCTATTCTT
>WGCP01000134.1 GCA_015493715.1 Desulfobulbaceae bacterium | reverse complement strand
TGTTTCGGCGACAATGTCATTAATGAACAGTCCTACAGTGTTGACGTGACGCCCGAGCGTTTTTCCAAAGAAATAGCCCGGGCCCGGACCTTTGGGTTTGTTGAACAGGTCGAGCAGCTTTGGCGTAACGGGTTAGCGCTCGGCGGTAATTTGAATAATGTTATTGCCATTCACTGGGATGGCCGCTCCATCCTTAATGAAGAGGGGCTGCGGTTTGATGATGAATTTGTCCGCCATAAGGTTCTTGATCTTATTGGAGATATGGCCCTGCTCGGCGGTCCGGTGCTTGGCCATGTTATTGCCGACCGTTCCGGTCACAGCCTGCACCTCGATCTGATGCAGTCCATTGTCGACAATCCCCATTGCTGGGAATATGTAAAATTTCAGAAGAAAGGAAAAATTATCCAGCGAAGGACCATTGAGGGTTCAAGAACACGACCAAAACAGTTACCGTTATTGTTCCCTCCGAACCTGCAGGGAGGTGTCAGGCCGTCGGCCTGTCCTGCTTGATAATCCGGCAATATTACAGTCCCATCAAGCCCGCCGTTTGTACGGCGGGCTTTTTTTTGTCCAATTTTCCAGAAAAAGCTGGTACAGAGGAAGGTCGTACGGTGGAGTTGCGCTTCTTTACTGCAGTCAGCGATCCGCCGATAGAACGTCTTGAAGAAGTTGCGCATTATTTTTACTAACGAGATATTTGAGAGGATATATGAAAGATACGGAAAGAATTGGTTTGATTGGCGGAGGTCAGATGGGCGAAGCATTGATCCGTGGTATGATTAATTCCGATCTGGTTCCGTCCGGACATATCATGGCAGCTGAACCCGATGCCAAGCGTCGCGATTTTCTTGCCGCAACCTATGGGATTAAGGTTACGGATGCCGCCCAAACGCTTTGTGAATTTTCCTCGGTCCTTATTCTGGCTATCAAACCGCAGATCATGCAGCCGGTTCTTGCCCAGTATAAACCCCTTGTCAGCGAATCGCATTTAGTGATTTCCATTGCCGCCGGGGTTCCCATTGCCGCCATTGAACAGGGAATCGGCGAACAGCGCATTATCCGGGTTATGCCCAATACTCCGGCCCTCGTACTTGCAGGCGCATCTGCGCTCAGTCCCAACGGACAGGCTTCGGCTGAAGATTTGAAACTTGGGTTGGAGATTTTTTCCGCTATCGGCACCTGTGTCTATCTGCCGGAAAATCTTCTCGACGCTGTTACCGGACTCAGTGGTTCCGGTCCTGGTTATGTCTTTACCTTTATCGAGGCCATGATTGATGGCGGAGTTCTAGCCGGTATTCCACGGCCTGTAGCCCAGCAACTTGTCCTGCAGACCGTGTACGGCTCTGCCAAGCTGGCACTTGAAACCGGGGAACCGCCGGCGATCCTCAAGGCAATGGTGACTTCGCCCGGTGGTACAACCATTGCGGGCATACACGAATTGGAGGAAGCCGGGCTGCGGGGAACGGTCATGTCGGCGGTTGATCGCGCAAGTCGGCGGTCAAAAGAGCTTGGCGCATGAACATTCGCCACGTCGGAATCATCACCCGGCAGCACAGCCGCCGGGTTCAACGAATCGGCGGCGAACTTGCATGCTGGTTTGAAAAGAGGGGTATCCGCGCCGAACTGGACGATATTAAGCCCGATATGGACATGCTTGTTATCCTGGGTGGAGACGGGACGCTGCTCCATGTGGCGGCAAGGGCCAGTGAACTTGATATACCAGTAGTTGGTATCAACCTGGGAAATCTTGGTTTTTTGACCGAGGTTGCCGCCGATGAGATGTATCACGTACTTGAAACGATAGTAAACGACGAAGTTCATATTGAACGGCGAATGATTATCAAAGCGTCTGTTCTTGCAGAAGACGGGACCGCCTCCGAGCCCATGTTTGCGCTCAACGAAACGGTGGTGGTCAAGGGGAGCGTTGAGCGGGTCCTGCGGCTGCGTTGTTGGGCCGATAGAGAATATATTGCCACCTATAAGGCCGACGGATTGATTTTTTCCACGCCCACCGGATCCACGGCCTATAATCTTTCCGCCGGTGGTCCCATTGTCCATGCCGAGCTGGGTACGCTTTTGGTAACGCCGATTTGTCCCTTTATGCTTGAGTCCAGACCGGTCCTCCTCTCTCCAAAGGTTGTGCTGACCACCCAGCTTGCTGAGAGCGCCGATGATGTTATGGTTATGGTGGATGGTCGATTGGGTTGGACGCTGGATTCGGAGCAGGCCTTGCGGGTTGAGGTTGCTGAAAAACCGTTATTATTGATCAGCTCTCCCCATAAGGGATATTTTGCCATTTTGCGGAATAAGTTGAACTGGGGCGGCAATACCGATGATGTGCCGCTACCGGGAAAGTTTGTCGGCAGGTGTTGAGCGGATACATGGGTACACAATACAAACAGGCGGTTTGGACAATTCGGATATGATTACCACCCGACTTTTACGTTTTGAGCATCAGACCCTCATCAACAACTATTTTTCCCGATTTCCACCTGTACTTTCGGAACACACCTTTACCAACCTTTTTGTCTGGAGTAAATCCCGACCTGTTTATTTTGCTGAAAAGGATAACAGCCTCCTTTTTTTCATAGACGCAGAAGATGCATCCCGTCCCCATACTATTCTCTTCGGGCCGCCGGTCGGGGAATTACCGATTTCCGAGGCAGTTGCCATGGTTGGAGATTCCCTGGCGGGAGCGATTCGGCTGCCTGCCGAATCCGCCTCGGAATTGACCGCTGCGGGCTACTTTCCGAAACCGGACAGAGACAATGGTGATTATGTTTACCTGGTCGAAGATCTTGCCCGGTTGGCCGGTCGCCATTATGCAAAAAAACGCAATCAAATAAAAAAATGCCTTAAAGCCTATTCTTGTGCGTACGAACCCATAACCGCCGAACTTGTTCCCCAGTGCATTGGGCTGCAGCAACGCTGGTGCGCCTCCCGTTCCTGTGATACCGAACCCGGCCTCTGCGCGGAATACAAGGCCATTCTCACCATGTTTGAACACTTTTCCGAACTTGATCTGATCGGTGGCGCTATCCGCGTGGACGGCGAAATCCAGGCCTTTTCCATCGGTGAACAGCTGAATTCCGATACGGCAGTCTGTCATTTTGAAAAAGCCATGTCCGGCGTGCAGGGGCTGGGGCAATTGATCAATCAATGGTTTACCCTGTACGGCTTGAAGAGGTTTACCTTTGTCAATCGGGAACAGGATCTTGGGGTACCGGGTCTACGCCAGGCCAAAAAGAGCTACCATCCCCATCACCTGGTGGAGAAATATACGCTCTCTTTGACCGGTGATGAACCGGTTTGCACATCGGGGGTTCCGGGATGCGCGGATGACCAGGGTTGAAAGTGTTACTCTCTGTTTTGCCTTGCGTTCTTTACTCCCGAGAGTAAAAGTTCAAGCAAAAAGAATCGCCAAACAGCCGCACTAAGGGTTCGGTCAAAAATAACTTCGTAGAGATGAGTGGACAATGTGATATAGATTTAGTCGATCTGATTGAATGAAACCGCAGACGTAGCAGGGCTACGTCGAGGATTTCATGATTGAGGATCGGCTGAAGATATGTTGCAGTGTCAACTCAGAATGCGAAGTCATTTTTGACCGAACCCTAGGTCGGACGCCGGGGCAGGGCGCTTGTCTTTTCTTTTACGAGAAGAAGAAATTATATATTCCGTCTCCGGAATTTCAGAATTTCGGGCGTAGCCTTTGCCCCAATAAGTACCTGATTACCACCAAAGCTCAGAAAACTGTATTTTGTCTGCTTTAGCCACATTCAACCAGACTTGAAATTTTAAAAAAAACAGTGTGAATCCGTGTTCATCCGTGGTTTGCAGGTAAAGCCGTCCCGAAAAATATATGGCGCTTTCCGAACCACTTCTGAGGATTGATGGTAATCAAAAATAAGTATATAAAATCCTGGTAAATAAGGGACATCGTTTTTTCCGCTTTTTACTATTGGAATTGGAAAACGTCATAAATCCAGGCCCTCCAGGGGACTGATGAGGCGTGAAATGTCCTTATCCATCACATGGGTGTACATTTCCGTTGTTTTGACATCGGCATGCCCCATGAGATCCTGCAACACACGAATATTGACGCCTTTTTCCAGCATCGTCGTCGCGAAGCTGTGCCGCAGGGTATGGCAGGTAACCCGTTTATCAATATCGGCCCGTTTGGCGGCAAGCTTTACGGCCTTTTGCAGGCCGGATTCCAGTACATGATGACGCCGCTCCATGCCGGATCGGGGATCAATGGAACGTTTTTTTGAGGGAAACAAATACTGCCAGCTTGTCTCCCGCGCGGCATGTTTATACTTACGAGCCAGGGCCGTCGGAATATAGACCTCTCCAAAACCCTCTTCCAAATCGGCATGATGCAGCGCTTTGACCCGCTCCATATGCTCCTGCAGCGCGGGGATGACCTGGGGGGCAAGAATTGTACTTCGCCACTTACTGCCCTTGCCGAAAATCTTAATCCGCTTGCGGTCAAAATCGACATCTTTGATCCGCAGCCGGACACATTCCATAAGACGTAACCCAGAGCCGTAGAGAAGTTTGGCCATAAGCGCATGTGTGCCCTGCATCTGACGAAAAAATCGGGTGACCTCTTCGGTGCCGAGAACGGTCACCGTTTTAGGCTTTCTTTTGGCGCGGATATGGGCAATCTTCCCTTTCAGGGATTTATCCAAAACATCGCGGTACAGAAAAACAATAGCATTGAGAGCCTGCCGTTGCGTGGAAGCGGCCACTGCCTGTTTTACGGCCAGATCGGTGAGAAAACGCTCAACATCCTTGGCGCCCAGATCCCGGGGGTGGGTTTTACCGCCGAAAAAACGAATGAAACGCAGTATCCACTGACAATACGTCTGCTCGGTACGATAGGCATAGTGATGGTAGCGCAACACTTCGCGCACTTGATCCATAAGCCTTAATTTTGGATTAGGATTAAATTTAGCTTTATTTTCCATAATGTTTAGCTTAATATCACAATAAGAGGAAATTTCAACCTAAAAAGTAATATGTGGAAAGTATTTTCCATATTGTTTATCATGATATACAAATAAGTGGAAAAAAGTGGAATCTATTACAGTCAATATGATAGAAACTTTCCACTTATTAACAATGTTATGCATCAGTTTCCATGAAAAAAAATATATAAATGAACCAAAAAAACAACAGATCATCAGACACTCTCCCGCTTGTCAATAGTGCTCCAAAAAACAATATCCACCCCATATTCCACCCCCCATCCCAGCATCAATAAAGTGACGCACAATTGCTATATTGTTCTCTTCGCCAACTCTGTCTTAATTGACAGCGCAAGCACTTCCAAGGCCAAAATTACATCGTCTGGGTTGTCGCCATCTATCATGATGCGCTGGTGTCTGTTATTTGACCAATCAATTCTTATGGCATCATGTTCTCCATCATCACAATTTTCTATCCAAATCGCTTTTAATTTTGTTCCCATTTTTCCCCCAAAACTTAAGGCATAACAAACGCATTCACGCTGAATCCAAGCACGTCCAGCCTTTGCGAATGTCATTGATTTACCCGTCACCTGAGTTTTTTTTTGCCGGTATCCCGGTGGTTCCGCTTGTCTCAGGTGATGCGGAACGTTCTGTGTAAAAAACAAAATATCAACTTTTTGGCATAACTCTCAGTATTTTCCCAGTGAGAAAACGATTGCCTATTTTCGATTCTCTTTGGATTTTATCTTTCGGAAATTCAATTTTTTCTCCAGTAGAAAAATCATACAGATAATAAAAATCTCCAAAATTATGCGGTTCAAGATTATGTTTTTCCATGCCTTTTATAATTTGAGAAATCCATTCCTGCCAAGTATCATTTACAGGGACAGCGGCATTATAATCGTATTTGCCGAACCCCCACTCTGAAACCTCATTATTTTTATGTGCTTTTGCAATATCCTTTACTACGTCTAAAGCAGTTTCATGTTTCTTACCCTTCCTTTCAAATTCTTTTCGCTGCAAGTTGGTCATGAGAACAACAAAGATAAAATTTACCACCACAAAAAATAAAAAATAATTCAATTTGAAATCAAAAAAAATGCCCAAAAAATTTGCATCCATCGTGCTATCACCCGTGCTAAATAACTTCAAAACACCAACAGCAATTAAATTACACACAACATTAAACAATCCTTGTTTAAACCACATATTGTCATCCACCAGACAATCCGCAAAAAAAGAACCGGAGGGGAAACTGTTGCGGAAGACAGTATTCGGGAGCTACCCTATCCCCTCCAATATTTTAAATATTCATCTTCACCCCACTATACGAAAAACAGAAAACAAATCACAGAACAAAGGTATTCACCTGACGCTTAGCACGTCCGATCCCTGGTTGGTAGTTCAATCACCGCCTCGTCCGGACTGGTCATTGGCAAAGCCTGGGCGCAGGTGATACCGGTCGTT
>WGCP01000133.1 GCA_015493715.1 Desulfobulbaceae bacterium | reverse complement strand
CTGACCGGTGAGAGAAAAATTGGTGGCCCCGGGTTTGCCGAGCTGGCCGGTCAGGAGATGGAGATTGGTGGTCAGATTATTGGCCCAGACTCCGCGGATACGCTGGTTCAATCCCATGGTCCACAGCGACATGGTAGCCGATGCGTTGCCGAACATTTTTGCTATCGTGCGAATCTGCTCTGCAGACACACCGGAAATCTTTGCCGCTTTTTCAGGCGTGTAATCTTCAAGAAACTTGCGATAGGCCTTGAAATCCACCTTTTTCTTGTCATTGGTCATGAAATTGACGTATTTATTATAAAAACGTGGATTATCAAGCTCTTCTTCAATAATGACATAAGCCATGGCATTGAGGATGGCCAGATCGGTGCCCGGTTTAAACGAGACATGTATATCGGCAATACGGGCGGTGTTGGTCCGGCGGGGATCAACGACGATTATCTTGACATTGGGATCGGCCTGTTTGCGGGCCGCTACCCGCTTAAAAAGAATCGGATGGCATTCGGACATATTGGCGCCGATGATGAAAAAACAGGTGGCCGCATCGATATCCTCATAACAGCCGATGGGTTCATCCTTGCCAAAGGATGTATAATAGCCGCCAACGGCGGAAGCCATGCAGAGTCGGGGATTTCCCTCCACATTGTTGCTGCGCAGACCGGCTTTCCAGATCTTATTGGCTAGATAACTCTCTTCCGTGAGCGCCTGGCCGGAGCCGTAATAGGCAACCGAGGTCGGCCCATGTTCCTTGATGGCGGTTTTGAACTTGGAAACGACCAGGTTCATCGCCTCATCCCAGGATGCCGGCTCAAGTTGGCCGTTTTTACGAATATACGGTCGGGTGACCCGACTCTTGGTTGCATTGACGATGGAAGGTAGTTCCGCGCCCTTCAAACAGAGGAACCCTCTGTTATGATTGTTCGGGTCTCCTTTGACGGTCACGACCTTACCGGCCTTGACGCCTATCATGACGCCGCAGCCGGTGCCGCAGAATCGGCAGACAGCCTTGACCCACTTGTCCGGCTCACCGGGGGCGGCAACGGCCAAATCGGGCAATGTTCCGTTAAGGGCCATAAATGCGGATGCTGCGGCTGCGCTTTTTAATACTTCCCGTCTCGTCAGTTTCATGCTCGTGATCTCCTTGGTGTTTGTTCTGCCTTATTCACTGAAATAAAAGGTGTCCCGCTGCGTACCTGGGCAGGTCATCCCCCGCATCATTTCTTACTCTGCGATTTCGAATAGGCCCTGTGATGGAGCGAATTTTGATGAAATGGATGACAGGTATAGCATTTCGGCGCCAGTCCGTACTTAGCTTTCATCTTCTTTATGGCCGGGTCATGACATTTGGTGCAGACTATCTTCGGATTCGGGCTGACCGCCCAGGGTACTGAACCCTGACCATCAGGCTGCCCATGACAGACAAAGCATTTAACCAGGATAACTCCATGCTTGGATTCATACCAGTTCTCAGCGATAATAGGCGTTGCCTTCTTGTGGCAGGCATAGCAGTCTGCTGCTGAGTCGGGGGCGACGAGATGCTTGATTTGCCCGGACCAGGCGGAAGAAACCCATACAACCAATGATGCGACGATAAGGATTGTCCAACCCAATACTACCGGTCCCACGTTCTCTCTTTTTGTTGATGATATCATTTTTTCGGCCCTCCCTTCTCTCCTGACTTGGGCTGATTCTCCATGAGCTTTTTCGCAAACGCAGCATTAAACGGCCGGTCTCGATCAAAAGGCGGCAGGTGCGCAATATTAATATGACATCCGGCACAGGTGCGGCGGGTTTCCCCGTTTTTGCCGAGAAAAGCGTCATGGCATAACCTGCCGATTTCAGAAATCGGTTCTCCTTTCACATTTTTATACAAGTCCTTATGACAAGCCCGGCATTTTTCAGCTTTCATGGATGCACGGGCAGTCGCCTGCATTTTACGGCGATCAAAATCGCCGGGCTGGAATATCTTTTTATCGTAATACTCATCCCTGGCGTAATAGCTCGTCAGAGGATTGAAATGGAAATGATGACACTGGTCACAGGTGATAGGTTTCTTGTCCTTGTCAACCGCATGTGGCGATGCCTGTAATTCCCGTTGGTACATCGCCACATCATGACAACGCTTACACTCTTCAACAACAGGCCGCGTTTTTGCCGGCGCCTTGGCAGCCGCCGCAGCCGGTAAACACCATCCCACCACCAGCAACACGGCAGCCAACATTGATGAACAATGAATTACACTCCTGCAAGCTTCCTTCATTCTATGCCCCCTTTCCTTGAAAAATGATAAACCAAAAAAATAAATCAACATCAGTCTGCCTGAAAATAGAAATCAGTTTCAATTATTTTTTTGTGATACGCTCAAGTGTGCAAATTATATTCCATAAATATTTTACAATAATATCAATTCATTAAAAATAAACGGATTGGAAAGCGCTACGCATCGGTAGCAGATTCCCAACACCACCGTTACTCATTGGTAACATCACTTTCATCTTGGATAAGATAGGCCAGACTCACATTGCAGACTCTGTCCATGGATTGAATTTTTCCGACGAGCGCGGTGACCTCCTCCGAGTCAACACATCTTAACCTGCCGATGATATTTCCTTTTTCATCACTTCCATATACCGTCAATTCCGGGAATCCAGCCAGAGATATTTCCGTTTCCTTTCTGTCGTCCGGCTCCACGGTTATGACAATTCCACCAACGGCCATGACGTTCCCATCCCTGATGTAAAATGTTTGTCACTGGTTTTTTTGACTCGGTATTCTTTTGAAGAAGCAAAAAACATTCCAAAAAAATTCCACTGTATTTTCAACATGTTTCTGCTCGATAAAAGTGAATCGTTACCAAAGGGTATCATTTCACAATAAAACGTGTTACCAAGGAGTAACCATTCCTACTCGTATATCAGGGCACATCCGAAACAATCAATGACTCTCGTGCGAGGACGCCATCTTGAAGTTGCAGGGAAAATTTATTATTGCCATCGGCGCGATACTCCTCTGTTCATATAGTCTTCTTTTATATAATTCGTCCCGTATCCAACACGATCTTATCTATGGTCAGGCAAAACAACAGGCAAGGATGTTGCACAAACAGATCCTGCTTACCCGTAAATGGGTGGCGGACCATCATGGTCTGTATGTCATTGAATCTGATACCGCCCGTCCCAATCCATTCCTTGACAACCCCATCATTCGCGGTGTCAACGGCCAGGTGTATGTGAAACGAAACCCGGCAATGGTGACGCGGGAACTCTCCGAATATGCGAGTCAGGGGAACTGGTATATGTTCCGGGTCACGAGCCTCAACCCGATCAATCCAGCCAATGAACCGGATGAATTTGAAAAAAAGAGTCTGCTTACCATTGAAAAACTGAAGAAAAAGGAGATTATCTCCATTGAGAGCAATGGAGAGGGCCATGTGCTTCGCTATGTCGCACCCCTGACCGTTGAGAAACCATGTCTCATCTGTCATGCTCGCCAGGGATACCACCTTGGGGATATTCGCGGTGCGCTCAGCATTACGATCCCCATCACCTGGGCGGACAAAATGATTACCGATAACAACCGCTCCATCATCGGCTATGGCGTTCTCTCGATCGTCATTGTGTCGGCCACCCTGATCTGGCTCTTTTCAACCCTGGTTTCACGTCCACTAACCGGATTAACCACCGCCATGGCGCAGTATCCGGACCAGCCGGTTCAACCACCTGAACATAAGCAGGTCAAGGATGAAATTGATACCATCAGCGATACCTTTTATGATCTCTGCTGCCGTCTGGACGCCTCCCGCACATCATTGGACAAAGCCAAAAAGCTGGCCTTTCAGAATGAGAAAATGGCAGCATTCGGCCTGTTGACATCGGGCATTGCCCACGAAGTCAATAATCCACTGGGGGGGCTTCTCAACTGCGTCAAGGCCCTGCGGGAACACCCGGACAACCCGGAACTTCTTGAAAGGTATCTTCCCCTTCTTGACAAGGGATTACGCAGGATCGAGCATACAATGCAGCAACTTCTCCACTTCGGCCGCAACACGCCGTTAAATCTGAGAAAACATGATGTTGATGGTATTATCCGCGAATGCTTTGAACTACTCGGCTACCGGCTACACACTATTGACCTGATGCTTGAACTGGACTTGCATGAAAAGTACTGTATTGATGTTGAGGCACTGCGCCAGACCATTGTCAATATAGGACTCAATGCGATCCAGGCCATGGGCGATGAAGGCGGCTCTCTGTATGTCCGCAGCAGGGCCCGGGATGACCGCCTGACAATCTCCATCGAAGACACCGGTCCCGGTATTCCCGCCGATATTCTTGATAAAATTTTTGACCCTTTCTTCACGACCAAGGATGTCGGCGTCGGCACCGGTCTGGGCCTGGCCGTCAGTTATGCCCAGGTCGAAAAAATGGGCGGCTCACTGATTGCCGGCAGCAGGGAGGGCCATGGTGCCGTGTTTACTATCACTCTACCGACTGACCACGATTGCCCCATCGAACAACAGGAGATCTGATTATGCCGAGGATACTGCTCGTTGAAGATGATGAAATCATGCGCATTACCATCCAGGATGCCCTGGAGCGTAACCATTGGACGGTTGATGCGGTGACGAACGGAAAACAGGCGCTGAAAAAAATTAAAGGCTGCAGGTATCACCTCGTCATATCAGATATCCGCATGCCGGAACTGGGCGGCATTGAACTGCTGGCAAACCTGACCAAAACGGCCGACCTGCCCGATGTCATCATGATGACCGCTTACGGCAGCGTGGATGATGCCATTACCTGCCTGAAAAGCGGCGCTGCCGATTACATCCTCAAACCCTTTGACATGGATGATCTTATTATCCGCGTCAACCGTATTTTTGAAATGCAGTCGATCAAGGCCAGGTGTGCATCCCTGGAAGACTGCTGTCAACAGAACCGGCAAGCCATCATCGGCAACAGTGAGGCCATAGCCCGCGTTCACCAGCGAATTCTCCAGGCCGGTCCCACCGATTCAACCGTATTGATCACCGGCGAGTCAGGAACGGGAAAGGAACTGGCGGCCAATGCACTTCATCTTGCAAGTCTGCGTGCGGACAAACCCTATATCCGCATCAACTGCGCCGCTATTCCCGAGGGATTGATCGAAGCCGAGCTGTTCGGGCATGAAAAAGGTGCCTATACCGGTGCCCATAAAAAACGACTGGGACGCTTTGAAATGGCCGACGGCGGCACGCTGCTGCTGGATGAGATCGGAGATATGCCCATGCCCCTGCAGTCCAAATTGCTCAGGGTCCTGCAGGAAGGAGAGTTTGAACGGGTCGGCGGCAGCCACACCATTGCGGTTAATGTCAGGATTCTCTGTGCTACCGCCAAAAATCTACAACAGGAAGCGCAACAGAGGCGGTTCCGGCAGGATCTTCTCTACCGGATCTCCGTCATTCCGCTGTCCATGCCTGCCCTAAGGCAACGGCGGGAAGACATCCCGTTGCTGGTGAACCACTTTATCGAAGAGTTCAGCAATAAACGAGGGCTGTTGCTCTCACTCTCCGCCGAGGCCATGCACCTTTTGGCGAGCTATGACTTTCCCGGTAATGTTCGGGAGCTGAAAAACATTATTGAACGGGCCTCCGTCCTTGCTCCCGGCCCTGTCATTACCCAGGATGACCTGCCCACTGACCTGGGCCGGCAGTCAAAAGAGAAGGCCCCGACAAAGGAGAGCATGCGCTTGAGCAGCGCTCTTGCAAAGACCGAAAAAAAATGCCTGCTCAATGCCCTGGCCCTGACCAAGGGAAATCGGACAAAGGCGGCCGACCTGCTGGGCATCAGCAGAAAAAACCTGTGGGAGAAGATGAAACTGCACAATGTCAAGATGTAGGCGTCTGACGCAGAGCAGGCGCTCAAAAATTCTCCCAGGAGTGAAACTAATTCTCAGTTATCTCTCTAATTTTTTCGCAACAGGTAGAGATTGCCTATAATCCAGACATCCCGTTCCTTTCTGATCCGGGCAGTCTGCATCTTCACCTCCTCCCAGCCATGCTCCTCCGCCAACCGGCGTATATACTCGGGATGATGGCCGTAACGGCCGGTGGGGCGAAGCTGCCATCCGTTTTCCTCGCCAAGTTCAGTGGAAAAACAGAACAGAGCATCCGCACCGATAATTCCGAGAATCGCCAGAAACAATGGTTTGAGATCACCAAGATAGGTCAACACATCAGCAGCCAACAGCAGATCGACCGGTTCGTCCAGCGCATATATGGCGTCAATCACATCACCGACGACGAGCTGGTCGTAACACCCTTTTTTCTCCGCCTGAACAACCATGTTTTCAGACAGGTCAACGCCAATGAGATGAGCGGCCCATGGAGCAATCGCCCGGCCGGCAAGACCGGTTCCGCATCCCAGGTCCAGCACCCGCATGCTGTATTTTCCCGACCCTATATTTTCCTGCAACAAGCCGGCCAGCAACGTCGGTACCCTATAGGAAAGATTTTCCAGCAGATCTCTATCAAAATTTTCTGAATAGCCATCAAAAAGGCTTCGCACATAGGCAGGGGGCGGTGTTGCGGTGTTTTTTCCTTCGAGGGCATCGAGTATGTAGCGGGCGGAGACATGATCAGGTTGAAGATCCAGCAGTCGTCTGTACAGTTCCGTCGCCTGTGCATGATCACCGCTCCAATGAAGACAGTAGGCAAGATTGCCTAAGGCGGAAGCATGGTCGGGAACGAGATCCAGGGCCTTTTTATAGGAGCGGGTAGCGGCCCGGACATTGCCTGCGGCCTGCAGGCAACACCCGAGATTATACAGAATATCGGCATCACGCGGTTGCAGCATGGCCGCCTGTTCATAGGCGGGAACCGCCTCATCAAGACGCCCTGCCTGTTTCAGCGACAGGCCGGCATTAAACCAGTAATCCGGATCATTGGGATTGATTTTGGCGGCATGGAGAAAGGCGGCGGCAGCCTCGGGAAACTGTCCCTGTTCATACAGGGCCAGACCCAGGTTGTAGAGGACAAGATCGGCATCCGGAAAATGATGCAAAATTTTTTGGTAACAGGCAGCAGCTTCCGAAAATTCCCTCTGCTCATGCAGTTCCAGGGCATCTTGATAGAGCCCTTGCAGTCGTTCTGCTTCAGCCATGATGCGGACAATTATTGTGGATCAACATGCTGTTTGAGCAGGCAGCAGGAAATGCGATGTTTGGGGCTCCCGTCTTCGAGATATTCAATATTTTCCGGCTGCAGCAGCCGGTTCATGACGCATCCTTCGGGGATATCAAGGCTGAAAAACCTATCTTCATTGAGCCCCTCATGTTTGACCAGGCGATCATTTTCCATGGCAAAGGCGTGGATGGGATAATCCTCGCAGAGCGGACACTGGTAGACCCGGCCGTTGGGGAAAATAAAAAAGTTTTCCGCCACCAGACCGGCGCACTCAAAGGGTTCTCCGGGATCTATAAAAACCTTGGGAAAGGTGACGGCCACGCCAAGTTCAGCCGCCCGGGCGGCAACCTCCGGCACCACAGCCAGCCAGTGGGCGGGATCAACCTGCCAGGCCGTTTCCGGGGCCGGGGCACCTGCGGCCGGTTTTCCCCGCAGACCGATCACTTGAATAAAAAAACGCTCGACTCCCCAGTCGGCAACCAGTTCCGGCATCCGGTGCAGATGGTCAATATTGAGCCCGGACACCGTATAAATCAAGCTGGTATGGAACCCCTTTGCCACGGCTTTCTTGAGATTTTCGGTGCAGATTGCAAAGACTCCCTGCCCTCGGATGGGATCGTTGACCGCCGCCTCCGGTCCATCCAGGCTGAAGCTGAGAAAATCAAGATCCCCGGGGGACACCCGATCAAGGAGGTCATGAAATAAAAAGCCGTTGGAGTCCACGGTGACGTGGTAATTCATGGACTTGGCCGAGCGGATAATTTCCGCGAGATCGGGATGCATGGTCGGCTCGCCGCCAAGCAGGATCAGGTTGGTTTCCTGCTCCTGCCTGGAAAAACAGGACAGCCAGGTGCGCACGGTCTCAAGGGGCAAGGTCGCGGTACCATGCTGCGAGGGGTTGATATAACAGTGCTTGCAGCTCAGATTGCAACCGGTGAGCAGGTGAAAAAAAACATTGCGTTCTCCCGGTATAAATCCAACCGTCCGGGCAACTGAAGGGTTCATTGCTTTGTATCCTGTAAGGGTTGGGCAAGGGTATACCTGCAAAGCAGGCTGTCCTGCCAGTAGGGAAAGTTTCGAAAAAACCGCTGGAAAAGGGCAAGACACTCGTTACGGAGCACGCCGGCCTCAACGTTGACCCTGGCCTGCATCTCGGCATAGAGGGGATTGAGCTGATACAGGGGCAGATTGGTGCCGCCCCCCATCAGGTCTTCATACCCATACACAAAACCGCGCACGCCTGAGAGCAGCATAGTGGAATAGCACATCAGACAGGGTTCCATGGTCGAATACGCGACAATGCGACTGCAATCCGTTTTCGGCCGCTCCCGCAACAGTCGCCGCAAAGTCACCACTTCGGCATGGTCGATCTCGTTGAGGGCACCCTCCGTGCTGTTTTGTCGATGGCCGCGAGCCACGATTTCCCCCTCGGCCACCAAGACGCAGCCCACCGGAAATTCGCCACTGTCAAGGGCGGTTTTCGCCTCCACCAGGGCCTGTTGCATATAATAGGTGTGATCCATAAAATCGTCGGGAAAAGATTTGACCGCATTCAGGGGCTGGTAATTTTACAGCGACCAATTTGGTAATAACCAGAGTTGCGAGTCAGGCAAAGCGCTTTGCTGTTAATATTTTTTATGTTATTTCAACTTGTTAAGACGCAAAAAACTCTTGCAACAGATTAAGTGTTTTTGCCTGAGTTTTTTTGCTGATTTCTCCTAATTTCTTGACAAGCCTCCGCTTGTCAACAGTGCGGATCTGGTCAAGAACGACCTGACCTTTTTTTCCCTGAAAGGAACAGGCAATTCTTGTTGGGTAATTTCTTCCTTTTGTTGTCATCGGAGCCACGACAACAGTTGATATATGATGATTCATTTCGTTTGGTGAAATGATAAGGCATGGTCTGGTCTTTTTTATTTCATGTCCAACTGTTGGATCAAGGTTAATGAGAAATACTTCGAAACGATTTACTACCATTCCCATTCTTCCTTTTCCCATCGACTTTCCGGCAACTCTATCAACCTGTCATCTCCATTCTTCGCCATTGCCTTGAATGCTTTTTCCCAGTTTTGTCTGGACTGGGTGATTGGCTTAATAACGAGTTGATTGTCGTGTACCTCAAGTTCAACTTCTCCACTGAGGGCGCACTGTTTTAGTATGGGTTTGGGTATTCTGAGTCCCTGGGAATTGCCAATTTGGATTATCGAAGCTTTCATGGATGCCACCTGCAGGTTGTTTTTATAAACACATTGTAATTACATCGATGGGCAATGTCAATTTTGTTTTTAGACGAATAACCGAGGTTGGGAGCATTACGCGTTTGTCCAAAGATGAGCATCGCCCTTGAAAACAATGAAGGTGTCACATATTGTGGTCTGTTTTGGGTCTAATGCTGGGTAAATTCAGTTCCAAAATATACAAAATCAACCATTAGCCATGCGGAAAAATGCTAGCCCGCATATTTCACAAAGGTCGTCGCGAAAGGCCTGAAAATGCCATGAATGCAGATAGCGAACGAAGTGAGACCTTCGAGGAACAGCGTAAAAAGGTCCGCAGACATATTGAAATATTTCGAGGAATCCTTTTTACGCTGTAACGCAGCAGGCATGGTGTTTTCAGGCTTTGCAGCAGATCGCTTGTAAAATATGCGGGCTAGCTCTGAACTCTGGGACAAACGCGTAATGCTCCCGTAGAAAACGTCTTCACAGACTGCGGCCGAAACGAAGCACGGCCTTGGAAACCGTTATGCCGCTTTGGGGCTGGTACCAGTCGTGCCCCTTGTCGACAAAAGGAAGATAGACAAGCTGGGTCGCCGTCTTTTCAAGCCGCACCTTGGGCAGGAGAGGGAATATGTTTTTCCTGGCAGCAGCGCAGGCAGCCAGGATGACTTTAACCGACTGCCTGGCCTCGGAGGCGGGCAGGGTCACCGGATACATGGAATCGGTGACATGCCCGGGATCCGGAGCGAGCCGCCACTGGCCGATAGTCGCCTGCCTGCCGACCCGGAGAAACACCCTGGGCCGTAACTTAAACGCGGGAATCCAGTAACTCATCTCCTGCTGCTCCCAGGCGGAGCGGACAATCATGGGTTGATTGGTCCGCCGGATAAAATCTGCAAAGCTCCGGATATCAAGGGCCGGAATCTCACCGGAGATCCTCCAGAACCCCAGGTACATGGCCGTCCCCTGATCTCCAGGAACCATCTGCCAGTCGACCGGTTCCAGTTTCTCCCGGCCAAGGGCCCAGACCGTATCGCAGTTGCCGCAGGTCATGATAAGGCAATCACCCTCTCCGGCAAGGCTTGCCCCGCACCGGGGACAAAGGGTGGCGGTAAATTTCTCCTGCCAGCTTGATTTAAACGGGGTTGCCGACGGCAGACCTTCGGCCGGATGCTCCAGGCGCAGCAGAGTATTTCCGGTGACAGCATCAGCCAGTCTGTCTTCCCTCCTGGCAACGGGTAGATAAACAAAGGATACCGTCTCGCCGATGAATGCCCGATGCAGAAAACGGCTGTGGGCTGAATATTCGACTGTTTTCATCCTGGTGGAGTAATCGTAGACCACGTTCTCACCGTCATAGGTGACCGGTTTACGCACGGTCTCTCTTCGTTCCACCCGCAGGGGAGTCAGACGGATGGCCTTTTCCAACACGGCGCGAGCCTTTATGGCCAACGAAAGATAACGACCCGAAGTCTGCGGAACCAGTCGTTTGACCGGCATAACCTGGGGGCGAATCCCCAGAGACGGCGGCAGCCCGGGAACATCAACACCTATCTGGGTCGTATCCATGACCTTGTGGCCGATTCCCGCCTCGTTAACAACAAAAATAGAACCCTTAAACCG
>WGCP01000132.1 GCA_015493715.1 Desulfobulbaceae bacterium | reverse complement strand
GGTGTTTTCCGGCTACCGGTAATCTTGAGTTTTTTCATCCGATAACGTAGTTTATGGGGTGCCATGTTGAGGATTTCGGCTGCCCGGGTAATGTTGCCGTTTGTCTGCTGCAGAGCCTGTTCGATGATCCGTTTTGTTGCATTCTCATAGTCAAGGGTATTGGGGGCCGGAACAGAGGGGTGGGGCTGTGGCGGCAACTCGGATCGGATAAAGGGGAGATGTTCGGGTACAATCTCGCCCCCGCTTTCAAGCAGGCTGATACGTTCCATGATATTGCGCAGTTCCCGCACGTTTCCCGGCCAGTCATAGGCAAGGAGCAGGTTCTTCGCCTCCGGGGAAATAGTGGTGAACCGCTTGCCGGTTTTTTTGTTGAACAGGGCAATAAACTGTTCAAAAATTGGAATGATGTCTTCGGGCCGTTGTCGAAGAGGTGGAATGGCAATGGAAATGACGTTGAGCCGGAAAAAGAGATCCCGGCGAAAGGTGCCGACGGCCACGGCTTTTTCAAGATCCAGGTTGGTGGCGGCAATGATCCTGGCGGTCACTTGGATTTTTTTATTGCCGCCGACCCTGTAAAAGCAGCGGTCTTCAAGAATGCTGAGAAGTTTTGTCTGGGCGGTGAGCGGCATGACGCCGATCTCATCAAGAAACAGGGTGCCGCCGGCAGCTTCCTCAAAGCGTCCCATTCTGCCGCCTGCCCTGGCGCCGGTGAAGGCGCCTCTGCCGTAGCCGAACAGCTCGCTTTCCACCAGTTCTCCGGCAATGGCACCGCAGTTGACGGTGATAAACGGTCCCTTCACCGTTGGAGAGGAAAAGTGAATTTCCCTTGCCAGTACTCCTTTCCCGGAACCGGTCTCACCTGTGATGAGAATCGGAGTGTCTATACCATGGGCAACTTTGCCGACGAGGTCGGAGATTTCCCGCATGGCCCGGCTGGTGCCGGTGAACATGGTGCCATGTCGTTTGCGTTCGCTTTCCTGGAGAATATGGAGACGATTTTTCAGGGTTCTATTCTCCAGAGCATTGCCGACCGTTACCTGCAGTCCCCGGCTGTCAACGGGTTTGACCAGATAATCATAGGCGCCAAGTTTTACGGCATCGACAACGGTTCGTATCTCCTGGTAGGCGGTGACCATGATGACCACGGTATCGGCGGCTGATTGTTTAATCCGTTTGAGCACCTCCATCCCGTCCATATCGGGCAGGCCGATATCAAGAAGAACAAGATCGGGTTCGATCTTCTGCAGTAGTTTGAGGCCGTCTGTCCCATTTGCGGCCGTTTGCACCTCATATTTTTCCGACAGGATCAGGGCAAATGCCTTGTTAATGCCTGCGTCGTCATCAATGATCAGAAGGGTTGCACTCATGAACTGATCTCATTGGTTCGCGGTTCCGGAGCAAGGGGAAGTTCAATGGAAAAAATGGTTTTTCCCGGTGCGGAGGCAAGGCAGGAAAGCATGCCGCCGTACCGTCCTGCTATCCGCCGGGCAACGCTCAGGCCTATGCCGCTGTTGGTCTGTTTGTCTGAAAAAAAAGGATCAAAAATTGATTTTTTCAGCTCGACGTCAATACCCGGCCCGGTGTCGGTGCAGGTGATGAGCGCTCTTTCTTCGTTTTGAGCGGATTGCGCACGCGCAGTTGTCAGGGTCAGGGTGCCGCCGCCCTTCATGGACTCGATAGCGTTGCGGACAAGACTACCGACCGCCTGCCCAAGTTCAACCCGGTCGCCCGTCACACAACCAAGATCAGGCTGGAGAGATACATCAACCCTGATGGAATTTCGTTTTATTATGGGCGACCAGAGCTGCAGAATATCCCGGATCATGGCATTGATATCCACGGAAAGGGCAGGGGAAGCGTCCTGTCCGGTAAAACCCAGGACCCTGGTGATGATATCGGTTACTGTGCGGACATTGTTGTTGATGTCTGCAAGAAGTTCCAGCTCCTGATCGGAGCGGCTAAAGCGTTTTTCGTCGGCGAGAATATCGGTAAACAGCATGATAGCGGAGAGAGGATTGCGCATCTGATGGGAAATACCGCTCGCCAGTCGATTCAGTGTGGCCAACCGGTCAGCCTCTTCCATCAGTTCATTGATCTTCTCCTCTCGTGTGATATCACGGATATGGACAATAATCCCTGCCCCGGTACCTGCGGCCGGTGTCAGAGGCAGCAGGGTTACCTCTTCCAGGCAACAGGGCGGAGTGGTTTTCTTTCTGTCCCAGGTGATTGGTTTTCCTGTTCGGATAGTTTCCGTAACGGCGGACGCAAAACCATTCGTGTCATTGTGGCGAATGATTTCAGCACAGGGCCTGCCAAGGACGTTTTCGGTCGCTGTCCGGCAGTAAAGGGTGGCGGCCTTGTTGAGTATTTGGATGCGTGTTTCGCTATCAAGCAGAAATAGAGGGTCCGGAGAACAGTCAAGGACTGTCGGCAGGGCGCTGCACCAGTGGCTGATTTGATCAGGAGACGCCGAACGGATAGGTTGTGGCATGCGTGTCGCCATTATGGATTATCCTGGATTGAGTTGTTGTGCCGTGCCCGAACAGGCTGTATTTCATGGTAAAAGTAAACAACGAATAGAGGATGAAGTCAATCGGCTTTGTGCTATTTAGGGTTTGAGAGTAATGTGTGAGGATTGGCGGCAGCGGGGAACAAGCGATTACCGGTATGGTATTTTTTCATGACCCCATTACGTCGTTCTATTTTCGGAGAAGGAGCAAAGAGTGATGATAGTGAAATCATATGCAAATACAGTTGTTTTTTATTTGAGAATGATTATTCTTGGAGTCATTTGCTATGCCTTATGTTGTCCCCTTTGTACGAGGAAAAGGATTTGCATTTTTTGAAATGCGGTTTTTGTTTATTCGAAAATTGCTGCAGAGTGCCGGATTGTGTAACCAGAGTAATCTCCGGTTTTAAAATACGGCAGCCATACGTTTTCATGCCTGCTCTGCGGGCAAGCAACCATTTCCGAAATCTTCGCCTCCCCGGTCCGGTTATGCTGATTTTCCCTTGAATCTGTAAAAAAAACAGCGTATTATTTTATTTCTCCGTATCCTCTACAGCCTGATCTTTATGAAAAGATACATTGTCATCGTATTCCTCGCATTGATCATGCCCGGTTTGTTTGTTCCCCCTGCAGCCTTGTCGGCCGAGGTGGACAGTTTCACCGATAGACATGAACTCGTCGATTCCCGTCCCGCCTTGAACCTGATCGTCAATCGCTGGCTGGCCGAGGCCCTGGTTACCGCAAATGAGAGTTCACTGTTCCAGCTTGGTGATGAACAGGGGGTTGATTACTGTAATCAGGCACGCCTGTTTGATGCGCTCAAGGAAAAATTGACGGGTTTTATTGTTGGTAAACTGGAGGCGCTTGTCACCGACAGCACGGATTTGGACACGATTCGTGTCGCCTTTGATAAATCCATCTATCGCGATTTTGAGTTTACGGAATCCCCCACTATTTCCCTTACCAAGCACTTGGCTGTATTGCTGCGCATCGGAGACGTGTATCTCGGGGCCGATAAGTTCGGTCATTTTTTTACGGAAGGGCTTTCCTATTATGAGATGTATTCCTCTGTTGATCAATACTCGGCGCTGCAGTTCGGGGATCTGAGTGAAAGTACCTTCTATGGAGAGTTAACCACCGGCGTATTTTCCTATGCCGACCTGGCGGCCAATCTGAACGGCCTTCGTTTTTGGAATTCAATCCTGGGATTAAAAGCCGATCCGATTACCGGCGCGAGTGTGGACAAGCCATTTGTGCAGTGTGTTGATAAGAAGTGGCACCTGATGAAAGAGTTTGATTGGCGGGATTATGTCGATCCGACCTGGGATGAGGCGATCAATTGCAGCGCTTTCCGAAATGAAATTCTCCTGGCAAAGGTAAAAAAACGGATCGCCGACACCAGTCATGGGAAAACCTGCCCCTTGGTGAACGTCGATCGACACTCTCTGAAAAAAAAATACGGTGACCTGCTGCCCTTTATTTTCAATCCCGACGGCAACAAGGTGTTGATGGAACCCCTGAAACCAAAGTTTGAACTTTATTGGTCAACGATAGTGAATCGCTTGACGATTTCAAGTCTGTTTCGATCCGAGCCGGCCCGGAAAGTTGTGGACTAAAAGATATGGTGCCAATGGCGATAAGGGACTGTGCAAAAATAACTGTAACATCCAGCCTGCCCTTTCGGAGTCTCGCGGGCTCACTACCGGCCCATTTTCTTTGTTGTGTAAAGAGTTCAAGTAGAAGGGACTATGCAACTCTTTGCGTAACTTGAAGATGAACAAAATTATTACACTTATCTCCCTGTAGTCCCTAAGGCGAAATGAAACCATTGAACAGTCAAAATAACTTTGTTTACCTGTTTATTTCCCTGATTCTCTTTCTCTTTACCGCTGCTGTTGTGGCTGAATTTTCCAATCTTTTCAGTAAGGAGGCCTTTAGCCTCATCATTATTCTGATGATGCTTGCCGGTTTTAAATCCCTTCAGACCAGGATCGCCTGGAAACGGACTCTTTACGTGCTCATACCGCTTTTTGTTGTTCTCTCCGCCCTTGATACCTTTTTTAACGAAAAAATTTATCTCCTGCTCGTCCTCACCACGCTGTTGCTTTTTTTTATAGGCTGTTTTGTTATGGCCTTTCGCCAGGTCTTGTTTGTCGGTGATATCGACGGCAACAAGATTATCGGTTCCCTGACGCTCTATATCCTGATCGGCCTGATCTGGGCGGTGATTTACATGCTCATCATCAGCCTGGATCCGACAGCCTTCAGCGGCCTGGAGGTGACCAACTGGAAGGAGGGATTCTCCCGGTTTGCCTACTATAGTTTTGTCACCCTGACTACCCTGGGATATGGAGATATCCTGCCCGCCAATCATATCGCTGAATTTTTTATCTCCATGGAGGCAATCCTCGGTGTCTTCTATATCGCCATTATCGTTTCCAGCCTGATCAGTCTGCGTATCAGCGCTGTCCAAGAGCAGCGGAGGGAAAGATAAGATGCGAACGGCGGAAGAGCCGCTTTAGTAGCCTCTCAGGTAGCCGCCGTCACAGGCAATCATCTGACCGGTGATATACCCTGCTTTTTCAGAGCCAAGAAAAGAGGCGAGATGGGCGAATTCTTCGGGTGTGCCGAGGCGTCGGGCCGGGATTTCTCCGCATATTTTTTCTTCATCAATATGGAGATCAACCAGCCGTTGCGTCTTTGTGTATCCGGGAAGCATGGCGTTTACGGTGATATTTTGCGAGGCAACTTCATTGGAGAGGCTTTTCACCAGTCCAAGCAGACCGGTACGGAGAACGTTTGAGATGGTCAGGCCGGCAATAGGTTCCCTGGCTGTTACAGAGGTCACCATGAGAATTCTGCCCCATTGCTGTTGTTGCATTGCCGGCAGGGCCGTCCGAATGATTTCCACGGGAGAAAGGACAAGGTTCTGATACTGATTCTTCCAGAGAACATTGTCGATGTCGGCAAAAAATCCGTTTGGGGGACCGCCCGAGTTGGTGACGAGGATATCAACCGCACCATATTTTTGCACGATTTTTTCAACTATCCTCGGCCCGTCCCCCTCAACCTGCAGATCAACGGTAAAGCTGTCTATAGCGCCTGTTTCAGTCATGGCCTGTTCAAGCCTTTTCCTGTTTCTGGCGGCGATAATGACCCGAACTCCTTCCTGGACAAGCGAGGCTGCAATGGCCTTGCCTAGTCCTTTGGAGGCGCCGAAGACCAGCGCCACCTTGTCTTTAATCAGGAGATCCATGAGCCCGTTGATTTAATGTATTTTCGCCCGATCTCTGCGTTATACGAAAAAATTTATCCTCGGAGTATCAACCATATGCCTGTGGCAAATTTTTCCATATGCCTTGATCTCGAACGAAAATCCTATTAAATCAACAGGCTCATCCATGCTTTCTTTTCAGCGGTTTTTTCCCACGGATGTGGAAAAAACCGCTGCGCCGATCAATAATTGGCCCACTTGGCATCAATCTGGGCCTGCACTTTGGCGACAAGGTCTTTGTCCAGTGATTTGAATCGTCCCTGGGTGGCAAAATAGTCGGTGACCGGTTTTCTCTCCTTACCCATGAGTTTTTTGGAGGCTCCGGTCAGTTGAAACCGTCCATCTTCGATTTCATAGAGATCAAACAGCCCTGTCTGGATAGCCAGCTTGCCGATTTTGATGGTATAGCGGGACTCAAAACTCCAGCCCGGAGGGCAGGGCGAATGGACATGGATATACTTGGGTCCGGGCAGCGTGGTCGCCTTTTTGACCTTGTCGTACAGGTCCAGGGGATAGGCTGCCGAGGCGGTTGCCACATAGCCGATGCCGTGAGCGGCAATGATGGCGGGCACATCCTTTTTCTGTTGCAATTTTCCCTTGATCGGGGTTGTCGTGGTCAGGACTCCCTGAGGGGTAGTACCGGAACGCTGCACACCTGTGTTCATATAGGCTTCGTTGTCATAACAGATGTAAATGATATCCTCACCCCGTTCACAGGCGCCGGACAGAGCCTGGATGCCGATATCACCGGTACCTCCGTCGCCTGCCCAGGCAACGACATTGATACCCTCCTTCTGCAGGGCCTTCATGGCTCCCCGGACTCCGGTCGCCGCCGCTCCGGTCGAGGCAAAGGTCACGTTGACGACCGGCAGTTTTGTCGTAGACACGGGGTACAGGCCCTGGAGAACGGTCAGACAGCTTGGCGGCACGACAAGAATCGTATTTTTACCGAGAGCCTTTAAACCGATCTTATAGATAATGGAGAGTCCGCAGCCGGAACACGCTCGGTTTCCGGGGTAGACAAACTCCTCTTCCGTCAGGTTTACTATCGTGGTCTTTTTTTCCATAATTATTCTCTACCCGTCCTTCGGCGCTGGTGGCGCCGTTGGCGATATGTAAGCATTTTCAATTCGGAATTTCCCCTGCCTTACTACAGTTTCAGCCCGACCCACCGTGGAGTATCCTCGGCAGTGCCCGGGTTTGCGCAGGCTTCCCGTAAAACGGCAAGAAGTTGTTCTGTTTTTATCTCCCGACCGCCAAGGCCTAAAATAAAATTCTGGATGGTGGGCCGGTCGGCGGCGTTATACAGGGCCGATTTAATATCGGCATAAAGAGCGCCCTGGTTGCCGTAACTAAGCGCCTTTTCAAAGACAATCACATGCTTTTTCCCACCTAGCGCCTGGACGATGGCCTCGTCGGGAAACGGCCGGTACATCTGAACACCCATGACGCCGATCGGGATACCATCTTCCCGCATGGCATCAATGACATCACGTAGGTGATAGGACAAAGATCCGATGCAGACCGCAACAAAATCAGCATCATCACATTTATATTCCTCCACAAAGGGATGGCCGCCCCGTCCGAAATCTTTTTTGTAGTCGGCATCAATCTCTTGGTACACCTCAAGAGACGCCCTCAAGTCCATCTGCAGCCGATGCCTGATTTCTATATAGCCGGGTTTTATTGTCCCGTCCTGCCCCGGCCGTACATCGGGCAGAGTAACAGGGTTGAAATTGCCGGGGTTTTCAGGGTCGAGAAAGTTTTTCGCCTTAAACGGCGGCAGAAATCCATCCACCTTTTCCTGGTCCGGCCGATCAAAGGGCATGTAGGTGTGAGAGAGCAGGTAGCCGTCATAACAGACCATAACCGGAATGGAGACGGTCTGGGCCAGACGGAATGCCTTGATGACGGAATCTATGATCTGCTGGTGGTCATTGGCATAGATCTGGATCCAGCCCACGTCCCTCTGGGCAATGGTATCCTGTTGGTCGTTCCAGACCGTCCACGGGGCGCCGATGCCCCTGTTGGCGACACACATGACAATGGGGAGTCGCGCGCCCACCGCCCAGTGGAGCTGCTCATTCATGTAGAGCAGGCCGTTGGCGCTGGTGGCGGTAAATGTCCGGGTGCCGGCGGTTGAGGCGGCTATGCAGACAGCCATTGCGGAGTGTTCGCTCTCCACCGGGATATACTGTGCGTCCAGTTCTTCCGATTCAACAAATTCGGAGAGCTTTTCCGTCAGCGGGGTCTGGGGGGTAATCGGATATGCCGCGATGACTTGGGCCCGCGACAGTTTTACACCTGTAGCGGCGGCGACGTTTCCGGAATCAATGATATGCATTGTTTATTTCTCCTCTTTCATCGGCGTTGCCTCGTCCACCATGGTGATGGCGCCGGCCGGGCATTCTTCAGCACAGATGCCGCAGCCCTTGCAATAGTCATAATCAATAACCGGCGGTATTGTTTTGGAAACCGCACAGTCCGGGCAGTAGAGCCAACAGGTAAAGCAGGCCATTTTATTTGTTTTGGCCGGAATGCAGACCTTGAGGTCTATTTCCGGGCGCAACACGCGCCAGGAGCCGGTTTTACCACCGTCACCGGGGCCGGGAGTCCCCCTGGATATAATTTCTTCAAAGTTTTCGGTTGTCATTTACTTCCTCCAACAGCGGTGTTGTCATAAGCAAGTTGTGCCGCTTTTGCGTTCAGCTCGGGACGCTTACCGCTGAATTCTTTTTGTATTGCCTCCAGAAGAACATCAATTTCCACCAGGCCGGTTGCCTTGGAAAAGGCGCCGATGATACCGGAATTGACGATCCCCGGCGGCAGGCCCGCCTGTACCGCATGCTGGGTCACGTTACAGACGGCCACCTTGCGGCCCTGAAAATCGTACTCTTCAGGGGATTTTGCGCCGTTGAGGATGACAAGGCCGTCGTCCTTCAGGCCGTCGGCCACGTTCACCTCATCAAGCAGGGTGTGGTCCAGCACTATGATCATATCCGGTGTGGTAATCGGCGAAAGATCATAAATTTTTTCTTTGGCAATTTTCAGTGAGGTGAAAATAGCGGCTCCCCGCCGTTCCGTACCGAATGTCGGCGTCATGACCGCGCCTTTGTACCCCGAGGCAAAGGCCGCGTTTGCAACGATCTTTGCAGCCGTAATTGCTCCCTGGCCTCCACGGCCGTGCCATCGTATCTCAAGTATATCTTTTTTCATTGTTCACCGATTCTATATGTTCATCTTCTTCTATGCAAACAGCTCTACCGTCGTTCAGCAATAACAGCAGGCTATTGGGATTTCAACAGATTCTTTTGGTCGATTGCGTTCCCCCTTCCGACCTTTCGGCCATGGGTCCGGTTGCCGTTGGAGAGCGGTGAATTTTCAGGGAAAAAATTATGACGCAAATTCGCCCAATAATCTACTATTTTTTACTTGATGCCGGGAACCAAAAGTTTATATGTTGATGCACTACCTACCGGGCAGGTATGTAATGGTGTCCATTATTAATAAATTCACAGATGAAATGCTGTGTTTTTTTTCATGGATTCCTTAAAGAGACGGCATCTTCTCCGTACGCCGTTATGGCCCTGTAATCATCAACTGCCGAGGATAACGTGGAAATTACAATTAAAAAAGCTGACAGATTAAAGAAACACCCTGACGATTCTTCCCTTGGTTTTGGGACCTATTTCACGGATCACATGTTCATTATGGACTATACTCCGGAAAAAGGATGGCATGATCCCCGAATTGAGCCGTACGGCCCCATGGAAATGTATCCCTCGTCCATGGTTCTTCATTATGGGCAGGCGATCTTTGAAGGGCTGAAGGCCTACCATACCGATTCCGGGGATATTCAGCTCTTCAGGCCCATGGATAATATCAAACGAATGAACAGGTCGGGCGACCGGGTCTGTATGCCGCAGCTGGATGAGGACTTTATCCTTGAATCGTTGTTGAAACTACTGGAGCTTGAAAAGGGCTGGGTGCCGAAAGCCGACGGCACCTCCTTGTATATCAGGCCGACGATTATTGCAACCGATCCCTATATAGGCCTGCGTCCGTCGTTCACGTATCGTTTTTTCATTATCCTGTCCCCGGTTGGAGCCTATTATCCGGAAGGGTTTGATCCGGTGAAAATCTGGGTTACTTCAAAATACGTACGAGCCGTGCGTGGCGGCGTGGGAGAGGCGAAAACCGCCGGAAACTACGCGGCAAGTCTCTATGCGACCAAACTTGCCAATGAGGATGGCTACACCCAGGTCATGTGGCTTGACGGGGTTGATCTTAAGTATGTCGAAGAGGTCGGTTCCATGAACATCTTCTTCGTGATCGGCGATGAACTGGTTACCCCCATGCTGAACGGCAGTATTTTGTCCGGCGTGACCAGGGATTCGGTGATTCAACTTGCCCGGTCATGGGGCATCAAGGTTGTTGAACGCAAGATTTCCATTGACGAAGTCTACGAGAGGCATGCGGACGGCTCTCTGAAGGAGGTTTTCGGATCGGGCACCGCCGCCGTCATTTCTCCGGTCGGTAATGTTAAATTCGACGGCAGGGAGATTACCATTGGGGATGGTGGGGTCGGACCGCTGTCGGCCCGGTTCTTCAATGATCTGACCGCTATTCAATACGGAAAGGCGGAAGACCCGTTCAACTGGATTCTGCCCGCAGGCTGACGGATTCGGTTCCTGAAAAAAAGGGATTCCGAAACAGTCCAGGCAAATGTACGTGTACCGTCCTTCTTTTGTGCATGTCCACTGTGCCTGTGTCGGAAGATTCCCGGACACCGGACTTGGTCTGCGATTGCACAGAGCGTGACCAATTTACAGGAGGACTTGTCGGAGCGTTGTGCATATTGTATGTTGACGATTTGTTTGAGGAGAGGTGGGGAAAGCATTATTGCCATAGTATCGGGAATTTTTTCCCCGAACCCGTATCGATTTATTTTATTAGCTGATTTTTTCACATTGAACCGTAACACTATGGGAGCATTATGAAATCTGAAAAGGTAGGGCAGCGAATATGTACATTTATGGAGAAAAAAGAGATAAGCCTTGATAAGCTTGCGCAGGAAACCGGGCTGGCAAAGGATTTTCTCACCTCGGTTGTCGAGGATGATGTCTTTCCCTCTCTGGGACCTCTGGTAAAAATTGCGCGGGCGCTGGATGTCCGACTCGGCACTTTTCTTGATGATCACATCAGCGCCGATCCCCTTATCATTCGTGAATCGGAACGCACCAGCGAAATGAGCATGCTGCGGGGAAAAGACAAACCGGTGGCGCTCAAGTTTTATTCTCTGGGCAAGGGAAAAAGTGATCGCAATATGGAACCGTTCTATGTTGAGCTTCTTCCTGAATCCGCCCAGGAGAAAAATCTCTCCAGCCATGAGGGAGAGGAATTTATCGTGGTTCACGAGGGAGAGGTTGAAGTAATTTACGGAACGGAAACAGCCACCCTTTCCAAAGGGGATTCCATATATTACAATTCCATTGTACCGCATTATGTGAGTTGCGTGGGTGATTCGCCCGCCACCATCTATGCCGTACTGCATATTCCGGCATAGGTGAGATCATGAGTGATTCATTACGTGAAGTGACCCTCGGACAGTTGCTGGATGAGGCCATTGAAGCTCACCCTGACAATGAGGCCATTGTCTATGCCGACCGTAACCTGCGCATGACCTATCGTGAGTTCGGCGAAGTGGTGGACTCTCTGGCCAGGGGATTGATGTCCCTTGGCGTGCAGAAGGATGAAAAGGTGGCGGTCTGGGCCACCAATGTTCCGTACTGGGTAGCCCTGCAGTTTGCCACCGCTAAAATCGGGGCCATTCTGCTGACCGTCAATACCAATTATAAACAGGCGGAACTGGCCTATCTGCTGGAGCAATCGGAAACGGAAAATCTCTTTATTATCGACGGGTATCAGGATACCGACTATCTGCAGACCGTGTACAACCTGGTTCCGGAGCTGAAAGAACAGGAACGGGGAAAGCTGAAAAGTGAGCGTTTCCCCGACCTTCGCCGAGTCTTTTTCCTTGGTCCTGAGAAACATCGCGGTCTGTATGCCCTGCCCGAGGTGATGGGAATGGCGGCCATGACGGATGATGCCGCTTATAAAGAGCGGCAGGCGCAGCTGGATCCCCATGACGTGGTCAATATGCAGTACACGTCCGGCACCACGGGCTTTCCCAAGGGCGTTATGCTTTCCCATTATAATATCGGCAACAATGGCTTTTACATCGGGGCCAACCAGAATTTCAGCCATCGTGACCGGCTCTGTCTGCCGGTGCCCCTTTTTCATTGTTTCGGCTGCGTCCTCGGCGTTCTGGCGGCCATCAGTCATAGCGCCACCCTTGTCATTCTTGAAAAATTTGATCCGGTGCAGTTGATGGCCTCGGTGGAGGCGGAGCGTTGTACGGCGCTTTACGGCGTGCCCACTATGTTTATTGCCATTCTGGATCATGCCCTGTTCGACAAGTTTGATTTTTCATCCCTCCGCACGGGGATCATGGCCGGTTCGCCCTGTCCGGTCCATATCATGCGTAAGGTGATTGATCAGATGCATTTGACGGAAATTACCATCTGTTACGGTCTGACCGAGGCCTCGCCCGTTATTACACAGACCCTGCCCACCGATGACATGCAGCGACGGACGGAAACCGTAGGCAAGGTCATGCCCCATATTGAAATGAAGATTGTTGATCCGGATACAAACCGCACTCTCGAGTCCGGCGAGCAGGGAGAGCTCTGTTGTCGTGGCTATAATGTGATGAAGGGGTACTATAACAATGAGGAGGCCACCGCAAAGGCCATCGACAGTGACAACTGGCTCCATTCCGGTGACCTTGGAGTTATTGACGAATCCGGCTACCTGGCCATCACCGGCCGTCACAAAGATATGATTATCCGAGGGGGAGAGAATATCTATCCCCGGGAGATTGAGGAGTTTCTTTTTGGTCTGGACGGTGTGCTTGATGTCCAGGTTGCAGGTGTTCCCAGTCGGAAATATGGTGAGGAGGTCGGTGCCTTTATCATTAAAAAGAAGGAATCCGATTTGACGGCGGACGATGTCCGTGATTTCTGCCGGGGGCAGATCGCCTGGCATAAAATTCCCAAACATGTCGCCTTTGTCGACAGCTATCCCATGACCGCCAGCGGCAAGATTCAGAAGTATAAGCTACAGGAAATGTCGGTGGAACTTTTTCCCGGAGAAGACCGGATCCCGGTCGGTGGGAAATAGCTGCTATAAGACGCGTTGGGCATCTGATTCGATGCCCAACGCCCTTTTTCTCCACCACGATACGTCAATAGAAAAAACGAGCTGTTTCCAGGGCCATAACTTTCTATCAAGGCGAAACAATGATGGACGAGGCATGGTTTGAATCCTCGTCCCCTGGCTTCTGAGGCGATTGTCTTATATAGATTTCAATGGGTTGGTCCGGTGTTTGTCATTTTTTACCATGGATGCCAAGCATTTTTTCAACAAAGATTTTCAGAAAATATGTGGACTTTCGGAGACAGAAATTTCAGATAGATTTTTATGGTCCTTTGTGGTGCAAGTGTGTACTTACGTGTTGAAATACCGAATCCAGATGGAAGTATTAGACCGCTTGGTATCCCAACCGTGCTGGATCGGTTAATTCAGCAGGCCATCGAAGTCTACGCTTATCTGCCCCAGGTGCTGAGTCCAATATTTGATTCGGAGTTTTCCGAATCAAGCTGCGGTTTCCTGCTTGGGAGATCGACTCATGATGGTGTCCGCCGGGTGAAGCAGTTTATCAGGCAGGGCCGAAAAATAGCGGTTGATAACAACTTGGCGAAATTTTTCGACCGAGTGAATCATGATATCCTGATGAGCCGTATAGCCGATCGGATAAAAGATAAGCGTGTACTGTGCCTATCGGCAAATACCTCAGGGTTGGAGAGTTATGGTCAACGGCCGCCTGCAGGCAACGGCACTGAGAGTGGACCAGAGCAGGCCGCTCTCGCCATTGTTTGCCTACATTCTCCTCGACGGCCTGGACAAAGAACTGGAAAAGCGTGGTCATAGTTTCAGCCGGTATGCTGACGATGCCATCATTATGGTCAGAAGTCTACGTGCAGGTAAACGGGTGATGGCTGGTCCGCCGGTTTTTGGAAAATAGGTTGAAGCTAGAGGTCAACGAGAAGAAGCAACGTGGCACCGGTTGAAGAGTGCGGTTTCCTTGGTTTTGTCTTTGTGTACGGCAAAATCAGGTGGAGTGAAAAAACATTCCTGGAATTCAAGTGGCAGATTCGTCTGCTGACCGGAAGGAGTTGGCTCGGCCCAATGAATTACCGATATAACTCAAGTTTCTGACTTGACCTAATTTGTGGCAATAACGCTATTATATTCGAAATACCTCTGCCCTGTTTGCAGCATACCGAATAAGGTTAGATTGTGGTTCGCTTCGCTCACACAATCTAACCTTATTCGGTAGCTTTTAAAAATTTCGAGGAGATATTGCCAAGGATGGGAAGGCTTTTAAAATCTGTTTATCCATTGTAACCAAGGAAATATTTAAATTCTCTGCCAAGCTTACAAATTCGCAATCGTAAGCAGAGCAACCACTTGTACATGCCAAGTTTAATACTTGTACTGAATTTATTTCATATTCTTTTTCAGCGAATAATGCTTCAGACAACTCTAATATTTGAATACTAGCATTTAGCGATATGAATTCCCTTTTTATAAAGGTAGTAAGAACATTTCTAAATTCACTACGCCATAGCATCGGAACAACCCAGTCTGATTCCTTTTTGTAAAGATTCTCTGCCAATTCGGATAAATCAGTTTTTAGGTAAAAATATGTGATTATATTGGTGTCGACTACTATCATGGACGGCCTTCATTTATTGCGTCTGAGATTTCATCTACTGAAATAACTTTTTTTGTTTTATTTCTAATTTTTCTTGCCATAAATAAGTGCTCTTCAGGAGAATATTTTGAGCTACCAGTAAATTTTTCTACGAGATAAATTATTTCGCTATTTATGCTTCTACGGTGCGAAGCAGCAAGTTGTTTTAATATGTCGTATGTTCTATCCG